>JBDKJA010000006.1:0-33995 GCA_039796795.1 Pseudomonadota bacterium | reverse complement strand
CTGATGAGCCGATCGAGGTGCAGAGCGATGGCGCCACGCTCGACCTCGATGGAGATGCATCGCTACAAGGTGATGTCGATCTGCGCCAAGGTGAGCGAAGACTCCATGCCGAAGATGTCGAATACGATGCCAAGAGCCGTCGATTCCGTATCAATGGCGAGCTTCGCTATTCAGATGGCACGCTCGAGGCCAGCGGTCAGGCCGGCAGTTATCAGCCCGCCGACGGTGCCGTGATCGAGAATGGTTCATTCGCACTACCGGCAAGACCCGCTCGTGGCGCTGCCGATGCGATCCGCATCGGGCTCGATGGCAAAGTGTCGCTCTCGGATGTTTGGTTCAGCACGTGCCCAGAAGCGAAACCAGGGGCCCTGCCAGATTGGCGAATTAAGGCGAGCGACATCACACTCGACACCGCCGCGCGTAACGGGAGTGGTCGCAACGCCTCGATTGAATTCTTGGGGGTACCGATTCTGTACCTTCCCTATCTCTCATTTCCCTTAGGCGATCAGCGCAAGAGCGGCTTTCTGTTTCCGAATCTCGGCTACAACACCCGCGGCGGTGTTGAGATGGCAGTGCCCTACTATCTCAATCTCGCGCCCAACTACGACTTGACGCTCGTTCCCACGCTGTATGGACGCCGAGGACTCGATGTCGATTCCCGGTTTCGATATCTCACGCGCCAACACCGCGGTGAATGGCGACTCAACTACTTGCCTTCTGATTCGCTTAGAAGAATGGATCGCAGTTGGCTGCAAGCCCAACACCGCAGCGACTTCGGCGATCGATGGCGCCTCGACGTCAACGCCCAAAGCGTCAGCGACGCCGAGTATTTCGAAGATTTTGCAGCGGGCGCCGAAGGCACGAGCACCGCTTTCTTGCAGCGTATCGCGCAAGTCAGCTACAGCGACGACCGATGGCACTTTCGCGGTGAATTCCAGCAGTTTCAGACGATCGATCGACAACTGGACGTCTCGGAGTTGCCGTATGCCCAACTTCCCCGCTTGACTCTCGGCGGTACTGGCGGCTCAAAGAATTCCGGCATTCCGCTTGCCTGGTCTCTGGATAGCGAGCTCGTCAACTTCGATCGTGAGATCGGCGTGACGGGATGGCGACTCGATCTAGCACCCCGGATCGGACTCGATTGGTCGGGACCCGGTTACTACGTGCAGCCGTCTGCTGGCTGGCGTTATACGCGGTACGAGCTCGATGGCATCAGCGAGGGCGGTTCGACATCACCCTCACGCTCACTGCCCTTCGCTGCACTCGATGCCGGCCTCATTCTCGAACGAAGTGCAAAGTCAGTAGACGATAACCGCATTACGCTCGAGCCACGACTGCTCTATCTCTGGACACCTTGGCGAGATCAAGGCGATTTGCCGATATTCGATACCGGCATTCCCGATCTCGATTTCGTACAACTGTTTCGAACGGAGCGGTACGTTGGCGCGGATCGCGTCTCGGATGCCAACCAGATCAGTGTCGGTACGACTGCGCGCATCTACGACGGCAAGAGCGGTCGCCAAAAACTGGCTGCCACCGTCGGCCAAACCTTCTACTTCGATACGCCGCGAGTACGCTTACCGAATGAACCTCTGACGGGACGCAACGAGTCTGACCTGTTCGCTCAGCTGTCAGTCGCAGCGTGGCGTTCATGGAACGTTAATATGGGCTTGCAATGGAACTCGCTGGACAGTCGTCAGGAGCGTAGCCAGGTTCGACTCCAATACCGACCGGATGCGGAACGCGCCTTAAACTTTGCTTACCGATATCAGCATGATCGACTGGAACAAGGCGAGGTTTCCGGCGCCTGGCCGGTGAGTCGACGTTGGAACGCCTTCGGTCGCATGGTCTACGACCTGCAGGACCGCTCGAGTCTCGAGACCTTCGCCGGTGCTGAATACAAAGCCTGTTGCTGGCGATTACGACTCGTCGGCCGACGGTTCGTATCGACGCGCACCGGGGAACGCGATACTGGCATCTATCTGCAGCTGGAACTCAACGGCTTGGCCAGTGTCGGAAGCTCAGCAGACGCTTTCCTCGAGCAGGCAATTCGAGGATACTCGTCGACCGGCGTAACTCGTTGATTTTTCGCGGAACTACCTCATGAATTCCAGCCCTCACTCGTGGCTTGCCATCGCGGCTTTGCTTTGCGTCATCGGCAGCGGCTCCGCCACTGCCCAAAATCGCACGCTCTCGGATAAGGGAGTGATGCTCGATCGTGTCGCCGCGGTCGTGAACGATGGCGTGGTGCTGCGCAGCGAACTCGAAGAGCAGATGTCACTGGTGAGCGAGCGACTCAAGGCACAAGGCCTCGAGATGCCGCCCGCCGACGTACTGCGGCAACAAGTGCTCGAGCGACTCATCTTGCAAGAGCTGCAAATTCAGCGTGCGCAACGCGCGGGCATTCGAGTCAATGACGAGAACCTCAACCAGGCTCTGGCGGAAGTCGCCCAGCGCAACAACATCAGTCTCGCCCAACTCCCTGCCGCGCTAGCGGCGCAGGGTGTCGACTACGGCGCCTATCGCGAAACCGTGCGTCGTGAAATGACGATTCAGGTCTTGCAGCAGCGCGATGTCATCCAGCGCATTAATGTGTCGCCGCGGGAACTCGAACAGTTTCTAGAGAAGCAGAAGTCTCGACCCTCCGAGCTCAACGAATACAACCTCTCACACATCCTCGTGGCCGTACCTCAAGAAGCGACGCCGCAGCAGCTCGAAGAGGCCACGCGTCGCGCCGAAGACGTGGTTAAGCGTGCACGTCAAGGCGAGGACTTTGCCCGTCTCGCCGTCGCTTACTCCAATAGCCAAACGGCACTCGAGGGTGGCGCACTCGGTTGGCGCCGGGGTCCCGAAATTCCGACGGTGCTTGCCGATCTCGTGGTCGGTCTCAAGCCCGGTGAAATCAGCGCGCCACTGCGAACACCTTCGGGTTATCACATCGTGCGTCTGAACGAGGTGCGTGGCGCCGATCAACAAGTGGTGATCGAACAGACGCGTGCTCGTCATATCCTGCTCAAGCCCACCGAGATTCAGGACGACGCGACTGTCGAACAACGCCTTCGTGAAGTCCGCGAACGTATTCTGAAAGGTGAGGACTTCGCGGTTCTGGCCAAGACGCTCTCCGAAGATCCGGGCTCGGGCGCCGAGGGTGGTGATCTCGGCTGGACGGCGCCGGGCACGTTCGTGCCGGAATTCGATGCGATGCTGGCCTCTTTGCGCGAAAACGAAATCAGCGAACCGTTCCGCACGCAATTCGGTTGGCACATTGTTCAATTGCTCGGTAAGCGTCAGTACGACAGCACCGACGAACTGCGGCGTCAGCGTGCCTTCCTGCAGCTGCGCGGCAGCAAAGCGGACGAAGAAACGGAGCTCTGGTTGCGTCGTCTGCGCGACGAAGCCTATGTCGACATCAAGAGCTGACCGCGATACGGCACGACCTCGTCCGCGCATCGTCATCACCTCGGGCGAACCCGCCGGTATCGGTCCCGAGTTATGCGCACAAATCGCTAAAGACTTCGGGCACGACGTCGAACTGACCTGCCTCGTCGATCGCGCTTTGTTCGAAGAGCGTAGTCATGCGATCGGGATCGACCCTACGCTTCTGCCGATGCAGATTGAACATCGTGCACTCGCCGTGCCGTCACGAGCGGGTGAACTCGACGTACGCAATGCGGCCTACGTCATCGGTCTGCTGGATGCTGCCCTCGATGGAATCCGCGACGGTCATTTTGATGCGATGGTCACGGCACCGGTGCAAAAGAGCGTGATCGCTGAGTCCGGCGTGCCGTTCTCGGGCCACACGGAGTATCTGGCCGAGCGCACCGGCACACCCCTGCCCATCATGATGTTAGTGGCGGACGGCTTGCGCGTGGCACTCGCGACAACCCACTTGCCGCTGCGGCGAGTGCCAGATGCCATCACACGCAGCAAGGTCCTCAATATCTTGCGCGTGATGCATGCCGATCTGCAGCGACTCTGGCGAATAGCGCATCCGAGAATTGCCGTCTGCGGCTTGAATCCCCACGCCGGCGAAAGTGGTCTGCTCGGTGACGAAGAAATTCACGTCATCACGCCCGCGATCGAGGACGCAAAGCGCCTCGGCATCGATGCCTACGGCCCTATCCCCGCTGACACGGCATTCGTGCCGCGCGAAATGGAGCGATATGACGCCATTCTCGCGATGTACCACGATCAAGGCCTACCGGTACTCAAGCATGCTGGCTTCGGCGCGGCGGTCAACGTCACACTCGGATTGCCGATCATTCGGACTTCGGTCGATCACGGAACGGCCTTGTCTTTAGCGGGCACTGGTCGCGCGGATAGCGGCAGTCTCGCTGCGGCCGTACAGCTGGCCGTGCAACTCGTCGAACGTCGCTGATGGTTTTCGCTCGCAAACGTTTCGGTCAAAACTTTCTGCATGACCGCAGCGTCATCGCGCATATCATTGAGGCCATCAACGCGAAGCCCGGCGATCCACTGGTCGAAATTGGACCGGGGCGCGGGGCGCTCACCGAAGATTTGCTGCAGGCCGCAGGGACACTCGATGCCATCGAGATCGATCGAGATCTGGCTGCCGATCTTCAGCAACGCTTCGGCGGTCGAGGGCTCCACTTACATGTGACGGACGCGCTTCGGTTCGACTTCGCTGCGCTCGCCGAGGCGAAACAGCATCGTTTGCGGATCATCGGTAACCTGCCCTACAACATCTCGACGCCGCTACTTTTTCACTTACTGAAAACGCCAGAAGCGATCTTGGACCTGCACATCATGCTGCAGCGCGAAGTGATCGAGCGTATCTGCGCTGAGGCCGGTAGCGGCGAATATGGACGACTCACCGTGATGCTCGCGCCCTGGGTCGAGGCCGAACATCTTTTCGATGTCGGTCCCGGCGCGTTTAGACCCGCACCCGAAGTGTGGTCTGCGGTCGCTCGCCTGACGGTTCGGCGCGAACCGGCTTTCGCCGTGGATGCACGCTACGGACAACTCGTAACGGCTGCCTTTTCTCAACGACGCAAGACGTTACGTAATGCCGTCAGGCAATGGCTCGATGCAGCCGCGATCGAATCGTGTGGGATCGATCCCTCGGCAAGACCTGAAACACTGAAACCGAGCGAGTTCGCCGCTCTTGCGCAGCTCATTCCGTCTCGCTAGCGTGCAGCTATGGATGATCGCTACAGCATCAAAATTGAAGTGGCTACCGAATATATCGAGAGCCAATCAGATCCGGATGAGAATCGGTATGCATTTGCCTACACGATCACGATCCTCAACACCGGCACGGTGAGTGCGAAATTGATTTCGCGCCACTGGATCATCACCGATAGCGATGGGAAGGTGCAGGAGGTTCGCGGCAAAGGTGTCGTCGGCGAGCAGCCTTTACTTGAGCCGGGGCAAGGGTTTCGTTACTCGAGCGGCGCGATCATCGAGACACCGATCGGCACTATGCAAGGCAGCTATCAAATGCGGGCTGAGGACGACACGGAGTTCGACGCACCGATCGCAGCCTTTCGCCTCGCCAAGCCGGGCATGCTGCACTGATGCGTCGAATTGCCATCGGCGACGTTCAAGGCTGCCTCACAGAGCTCAAAACACTCCTCGATCTCTGCAAGTTCAATCCGGCAAAGGACCAACTGTGGTTTGTGGGCGACCTTGTCAATCGCGGCCCCGACTCCTTGGGAGTGCTGCGCTTCGTTCGCTCACTCGGTGATAGCGCCAGGGTTGTACTCGGCAATCACGACTTGCACTTGCTCGCAGTCGCCTTTGGCGATGGCAAACGGCCATTACGCGAGGGCGATACGCTCGATGACATCTTGCAGGCACCGGATCGAGACACCTTACTCGAGTGGCTGATCGCTCGACCTCTTGCGATCGCTCATGGATCCGACCTCATGGTTCACGCCGGTGTTATCCCTGCGTGGTCGCCCACGCAGACACTCGAGTTGGCAGCCGAGGTTGAACAGCAATTGCAGACGGATCCTAAGGCACTGTTCGAGAACATGTACGGTGACGAGCCTCGATCCTGGTCACCCTCGCTCGCAGGCTTCGCCCGCTGGCGCTTCATCATCAACGCACTGACGCGAATGCGTTACTGCCATGCCGATGGTCGAATCGATCTGAAAATGAAAGGCGCCCCCGGCACTCAGAAAGATGGCTGGTTACCCTGGTTTGATATCGCACCACGGGCCACTGAAGACAGTCGAATCATCTTCGGTCATTGGTCGACACTCGGCCTGCTCGAGCGCGCTAACGTCCTCGCTCTCGATACCGGTTGTGTCTGGGGTGGATCACTGAGCGCGGCCAACCTCGACGACGTGACGCGTTGGCGGCTCGACTGCCCCGGTCATCGTGAGCCCGGTTAAAATAACGATTCACTCACTGGAGAGCCGCACCATGAGCACGATCAAGCAGCAAGATGTCATCGACAGCGTCGCCGATGCGCTTCAGTACATCTCTTACTACCACCCGATGGACTACATCGAAGCTCTCGGTCGAGCGTACGAACTCGAACAATCGCCGGCAGCGAAAGACGCTATCGCACAAATCCTGACTAACTCACGGATGTGCGCCGAGGGTCATCGGCCAATCTGTCAGGACACCGGTATCGTCGTCGTATTCGTCAAAGTGGGCATGAACGTGCGCTGGGATGCAACGCTGACGCTGACCGAAATGGTCAACGAAGGTGTCCGCCGTGCCTACCTGCACCCTGACAATACGCTGCGCGCTTCGATCGTCTCGGACCCCGCCTTCACGCGCAAGAACACGCGCGATAACACGCCCGCTGTCGTGCATGTCGAGATGGTGCCGGGTGATGAGGTCGAGATTACCGTGTCCGCCAAGGGCGGTGGTTCTGAAAACAAGGCGAAATTCGTCATGCTGAACCCCAGCGATTCCATCGTCGACTGGGTGCTTAAAACCGTACCGACCATGGGTGCGGGCTGGTGTCCGCCCGGCATGCTCGGCATCGGTATCGGGGGTTCGGCCGAAAAAGCGATGCTGCTGGCCAAGGAATCTTTGATGGATCCGATCGACATGTCGGAGCTCAAAGCACGCGGCCCCAAAAATGCAGTCGAAGAACTGCGCATCGAACTACATGACAAGGTGAATGCACTGGGCATCGGAGCGCAGGGCCTCGGAGGCTTATCGACGGTTCTCGACGTCAAGATTCTCGACTACCCGACTCACGCCGCATCGAAGCCGGTTGCGATGATTCCGAACTGCGCGGCGACACGTCATCTGCACTTCACCTTGGATGGCTCGGGACCTGCCAAGCTCGATCCGCCGGATCTGACCCGCTGGCCAAAAGTCGACTGGGCGCCTTCAGCAGAATCGCGCCGAGTGAATCTCGATACGCTGACGCCGGCTGAAGTCGCCTCATGGAAGCCCGGTGACCGACTGCTGCTGAACGGCAAGATGCTGACCGGGCGTGATGCCGCACATAAGCGCATCGCCGATCTGTTCGCGAGCGGCAAAGGCCTGCCCGACGGAGTCGACTTCCGTAATCGCGTTATCTATTACGTAGGCCCAGTCGACCCGGTACGCGACGAAGTGGTCGGTCCCGCAGGACCGACAACCGCCACGCGAATGGATAAATTTACCGAGATGATGCTGGCGGAGACCGGTCTCATTGCCATGATCGGCAAAGCTGAGCGTGGCCCTGCGGGCATCGAAGCCATTCGCAAGCACAAAGCCGCTTATCTCATGGCGGTCGGTGGCGCAGCCTATCTCGTCTCCAAGGCAATCAAGTCTTCGCGAGTTGTCGCTTTCGAAGATCTTGGGATGGAAGCGATCTACGAATTCGATGTGAAGGATATGCCGGTGACGGTTGCCGTCGATGCCAATGGCACGTCAGTGCATCAAAGCGGACCTGCCGAGTGGGCCGCCAAGATTTCGGCGAGCCGTATTCCCGTCAAGCAACGCTGAGGGTGATCTCTCAGCGGCGCCCGCTAGCTTGATCAGCTGCGGGCGTGTTGGGCGGCTACCGCCCGAGTCGGCGGCGGCGTTCTGCTCGATTCCATGCAGCCGCGAAGTTTCTTAGCGACAGCCGTCAGCAGCTGACTCACGCGCGATTCGCTCACTGACAATACGGCGCCGATCTCTTTTAAGGTGAGTTCTTCATCGTAATAAAGCGCAACGATGAGCTTCTCGCGCTCGTTGAGCTCAGAAATCCCCGCCTTGAGCGCGCGCACGACGAGCTCCTCATCGACTTCGTCTTCCGGTAATGGCGTCTCGGCTGCAAAGTCAATTTCTTCGAGCGTCGTCGATTCAGCCAAACCTTGGTTACGGCCTCGCAGCGTGTGATAGCGCGAGATATCGAGACCCATTTCTGTTGCAATTTCGCGATGAGTCGGTGCCTTACCCGTCGCATTGGCGATACGAGTTTCAGCCTCACGCGCCTCGACCGCAACTTTGACCGTGCTGCGCGGCGCCCATGAAGCGCGGCGTATTTCATCCAGCATCGCGCCGCGAATGCGGAGTTTGGCAAAGGTTTCGAAATCATTGCCACGCTCAGGATCATAAGCGGCCAGCGCCTCGATCAAGCCGACCATACCTGCCTGAATAAGATCTGCAGGTTCGATCGCCGCCGGCAAACGTGAACGAAAATGCGATGCGACTCGCTTGACGAGACCCATGTGTGCAGCGACATCGGGCATTCCGGCCACTTCGATGTCGGTGCAGTCAGCCACCGATTCGTAGGAGTCGCGACGCTTCATGAGAGCGTCGCCTTGGTACTAGGCCCGAGTCTATCGAGCAGAAAATCGGGTGCGTCCGGCTCCGCTGGCAACGCGGCGAGATTCGCCGCAATCTTACGCAGCGCTGCCACAGCAGGCGTGATCTCGGATGCTTCGGCAAGCAGTTGTCGACGGCGCGTAGCAATCGCGACGCTTTCATCGCGCGGCACGATCCCGGCCAACGATAACGGCAAACCCAGGAATCGAACGGAAACCTCATTCAGCCGCGTGAAGACCGCTTCGCTCGCCTTCGCATTGGTGCTGTCGTTGACGATGATCTCGAATTTCTGGAAACCAAAATCACCGTGCATCACTTTGATCAGCCCGTACGCATCCGCGAGAGATGCCGGTTCATTACGGATCACGACCATCAGCGAATCGGCTAAACGCGCCAAGGTCGTCACATGCGTGCCGATGCCCGCACCGGTGTCGATCAGTAGAAAGTCCGGTTTCGGCGCAAGGTCATTGAGCCCCTGCAGTACGCGCGCGAGTCCGCGTCCATCGAGCTCCGCCATATCGCGCTGACCAGAAGATCCCGGGATGATCTGCAAACCCAGCGGCCCCTGCAGCAGCGTGTCTTGCAAAGTCTTGCGACCAGCCACCACATCCGCGATATCGAACTCCGGCTTCAAGCCGAGCAATACGTGGACATTAGCCAAACCCAAGTCGCCATCGAACAAGGCCACACGCTTACCCAAACCGATCAAAGCTGCCGAGAGCTGCAGGCTGATGAAAGTCTTACCGACTCCGCCCTTGCCGCTCGAAACCGCGATGATCTTGGTGCGTGTGTTTTCCATGATGCCTCGTTACTCCGTCGCGTTTTGAGGTTGCGACAACGCGAGTTGGAGTATAAGGCCTAGACCCTGCTTGATCGCCTCGGCATCCAGCGGCTGTATGCGAGCGCTCGGATCGGCAGAACTCGCAACAGCCCACAACGACTTACCGCTTTCGGCAATCGTCGTCAGCAAGCCCAGTGGCAAGCGTGCCATATCCCAATGCGTCAGTATCACGCCAGCGATGGGTAACGACGATTGCAGCCACCGCAGCGCTTCGCTGCGCGATATCGTGGCTGGCAGTGCCAAAATCAAACACGGATTAGACGATGTGTCTTGATACTTTTCCTGCAACTCACCGAGCGATACGCCGGCAGAATCGATGACGGCATGCGCAGGCGCGTTCGTACCCCAGCCTGCTTCGACACCCGCGCGATCCGTCATCGCGAAGAAACGTTCGCGGCTACCCGGACGAACATCGCGCCACGATTGCACCAGACCCGTCTCGATCGCCAACTGGATCGCCAGCGTCGTCTTGCCCGCACCCGCCGGCCCCACGATGCAGCAACCTGACACGGATTCGCCAGGAGCGAGCGAAAGATCAACTATTACTTGCTGCGCCATCGCACCGATGTCATCAGCATGATCGAGCAAGCGCGTCGCGTATTGTGCCGACACGCCCTGCTCCAAGAGCGCCATCCGCTCTCGCATCAGCGTGCTCGTACCCGTTGTATGAGAGAGACGCTTCTCCAGTGCTTGCAGTTCTTGACGTATCGCCTTCACGAGGGCCGATCCATCGACTGCCGTTGGTGCTGAAGCGGTGACCGGCATCACCGACGGCGCTGGTGTTTTTCGCGTCTCCGCAGTCGACACACGCGACTCAGCCATCGATTCCGTATCGGCTCGCTTGGGCAATACTTTGGCGATCTGCGAACTCAGTTCTTCTCGAAAACCGGGCGCCGGTACGAAGCCATCGTCGTCTGCTTCAACACAGACCAACAGCTCGGTGATGTTCCCAACTTTATTCGTCGAGAGGATCAGCGCATCGCTGCCGTAAACCTGCCTAGCCCGTTCACTGGCTTCGCTGAAAGTATCTGCTGTGACTCGCTCAATACGCATGTCTCAATATCCTCAGGCCGCCACACCCTGGCGCGCTTGCACCGTGATGCTTTGAGTAACTTTCAGATTCGTATCTTCAGGTAGTTCCGAATACGACAGCACTGCCAAGCCCGGCACCCGCGGACGCAGGATGCGCGACAACCATGGTCGCAACGTGGGCGATGTCACGAGCACCGCCGGACGATCTAAGTTGAGCTCCTCTTGGGCTGCGGCATTCACAGAACGCAACAGACCTTCTGCCAACTCGGGTTCGATCGGTACGTTACCGCCTTGGCCGCGGCGCACCGTTCCGTGCAATACCTGCTCGAGCTCCGGTGCTAGCGTCATCACGTTCAGCTCTTCACCATGAGCCACGTACTGCTGCACGATCATGCGTCCGAGCGCGATGCGCGCCACCCCAGTCAGCTCTTCGACGTCTTGTACTTTCTCGACGATCGGCGCGAGCGCCGCGAGAACGCCACGCAAATCGCGTATCGCCACACCCTCGGCGAGCAAACCTTGCAGCACCTGTGTCAGCGTGCCGATCGGCAGCTTCTTCGGTACCAATTCTTCGACGAGCTTCGGCGCCGCGGCGGCGAGCTTATCGACGAGCTGTTGTGTCTCGTCATGACCCAACAGCAGATGCGACTGATCCTGCAAGATCTTGTTGAGATGCGTCGCGATCGTCGTGCTCGCATCGACCACGGTATAACCCAGCGAACGGGCGTAATCACGCTGAGCCGGATCGATCCAGACGGCATCGAGACCGAAGGTCGGATCTTTGGTCCGCAGTCCCTGCAATTCGCCGTGCACCATCCCTGAGTGGATGGCTAATTCGCGAGTCGGCTTCACTTCGCCACGACCGATCACCACACCATTGATCATGATCTGATAAGCCTCGGGGCGCAGATCGAGGTTATCGCGAATGTGCACTTGTGGAATCAGGAAGCCAAGTTCATAGGTCAGCTTCTTGCGGATACCACGTATGCGCGTCACGAGTGCACCGCCTTGCTGAGAGTCGATCAGCGCCACCAAGGCGTAGCCCACTTCGAGGCCAATGGCATCCGCTTGCTGAACATCGGACCAGGTCAGTTCGCGCGGCGGCGCCGGAGCATCTTCCGCTTTTTTGGCTTCTGCCACCGTCGCTCGCTTTTTCTTAGTCAACAGCCATGCACCTGCGGCGGTGACGGCTGACAACGCCAAGAAAGCGAGATGCGGCATACCCGGAATGATGCCAAGGAGCGCAAGAATCCCCGCCGTTAACCACCAGGCTTCGACGTTGTTGAACTGGCTCGTCGTTTGATCGTGCAGCGTCTCTTCGCCAGATACGCGCGTGACGATGATCGCCGTTGCGATCGACAGCAAAAGTGCGGGCACCTGGGCGACAAGACCGTCACCGACGGCGAGCGTTGAATATCGCTCCATCGCCTCACCGACTGCCATACCGTGCTGCAAGGTGCCAACGAGTACGCCGCCAATGATATTGATGAATAGAATCAAGATACCGGCGATGGCGTCACCGCGAACGAACTTACTGGCACCATCCATCGAGCCGTAGAAATCCGCTTCTGAGGTAATCTCTTTACGACGAGCGCGCGCTTGATCTTGCGTGATGAGTCCCGAGGCAAGATCGGCATCAACGGCCATCTGCTTACCGGGCATCGCATCAAGGGTGAACCGCGCGGTCACTTCCGAAACGCGACCGGCACCTTTGGTCACGACGACGAAGTTGATGATCACAAGGATCGCGAAGACAACGAGACCAACGATATAGTCACCGCCGACCAACACGGATCCAAAGGCTTCGATCACGGCACCAGCCGCGTCAGGTCCCTCATGACCGGCACTCAGCACGACGCGGGTCGAGGCGACGTTCAGAGCGAGGCGCAGCAGGGTGGCAAACAGCAAAACCGTGGGGAACACCGAGAACGACAGTGGTCTCGCCGCTGAAATCGACAAGAAGATGATGACGAGCGAGAGTGCGATGTTGAACGTGAAGAAGAGGTCGAGCAGCGGCGTCGGCACCGGCAGGATGAGCATGCCGAGCAGCAACAGGAAGCCCAAGGGGATAGCGACCGCCTGTAGCGGCACCCTATCGACCCATTGTCGAAGGTTCGACGGCAGTGCAAACGGCATCGACGCCATAGTAAAATTCAATCTGCTCAATAAGTTACGTTGTCGACCGGCAAGGTCTTTACGACTTTACCGATCCCCGGGTTGTGGCATGCAACCCACATGCCAATACGGAAAAACCATCCCCCTCAAGGGCGGCGCGGCGGGGTCGACTAAGGAAGGGAACCCTTGCTAACGAGCGTATCCATGGCACCACATCGATTCGTCCTGGCGTTGGGGTTGGGCCTATTGGCGCTTTCGGGTTGCACCCGGGTGACCTCGACGACCCAACTCAGCCCTAAACAGGTTGTCCCTGAAGCGACGACCGTATCGGCCGCGACTAGCGAGGCACCGGCCAAGCCGGCCAAGCGGGCCGAGCCCCGCCGGCTCCAACGCGCCCAAGCTTTGTTTGCGAAACTCTACGACAAGCCACGGAAACCCCCCGCGGCGCCGGCCGTGCCGCCCGTATATCCCGAAGATTTGATCGCTGTCGGCTATGCGTCGATCACCGCGCAACCGAGTACCGATGTCGCGCAACGTCGCCTAATGGCCGCTCGCGCTTCGCGCATCGATGCTTATCGGAATATGGCCGAACTTGTTTTTGGCGTGAACTTCGGCAGCGAGAGTGCGATCGACGACAGTCGCCTACAGAATGATGTGACGCGCACGCGCGTCAACGGGCGACTGCAGGGAGTGGAGATCATCAGTATCGAGCCACTTGGTAACGACACCTACCAGACAACGCTACGTCTGCCGGGCGTCGAGCTGGCTCGACTCCGTAGTGCGACGGCCGCTCGATGAGTGGTACACCGATCCGACTCGCCGTCGTCGCGGCACTCTCGAGCTTAGCTGCGAATTCTGGATTGGCTGCAGAGACTCAAGATGATTTGCTCGATCGCGCAGCGCAGTGGCAGGCTTGCTTGCAGAACGAAGTCACTGACGATGCGTTGGCACGCTGCACTCAGCCGACCCAATGCCTCTCCCCGGCCCCTGCCGTCAAAGCAGGCTGGAGTCGCCCTGTTCGCTTGAGCTGGCTTGCGGCCGAAGCCCATCCGGCTTGGTCCGCGAACGAGCGTGCCAGACTCGCCGATCTTGGCGAAAAGCGTCTGCGCCAACTGATCGAATCCCATCCGGGCACGCATTTATCCGAAGTCGCGAGCGACGAACGAATCGCCACGGTTGAAGTCGAGACGGAGTTTGCGGGTGTCACGCAGGGTCATCGTGAGTTGACCGACTGGATACGCACGCCGCGCAAACTCGGCGTTACGGCACGTTTAGCTGGCAACACACATGAGATCACGGCCAGCATCCCCGTCCAAGTACGCCCGTATCAAGGCGAGGCGGCTGATGCCAAGTGGCTGCGATCAACGCTCGAGGATCTCGAGCGCGGCACACGCAAGCTGCTCGATGAGTTCGCCTGCATGCCCTTGAGCTTTCAGTTAGTAAAAAATCCGGGCGGAAAGCTCGCGCTCGACTTGCAGGGCGTGCGCGGCGCTAAGGCCAACAAGACTTTGTTACTCGTACCGCGCGTGCCGGGTAACACGCTTGAGAGCTGGCCAGTGGCGCGCATTACCGGCAGCAATCCCGAGCGAGATGGCGAGCTGCAAGTGGTCTCGGGAAGCGCCGAGCTATGTGCCACCGAAGAGTGCATCGCGATTCCACTCTAAGGCAGCACGCGACTCGGCTATCGCGATTTCATTACGACAGATCAGTTACCGGTCTGCTTGCGAAACGCTGGCACGCCACCCTGTAACTCCGGCGACTTCTTCTCGAGTAGCGAGCGCAGTTCCGCGATTTCTTTACGCAGCGTCGCCACATCCTCAGCGGTTTTCTTAAGTTCACGCGCTTGTGCATCGGTCAGAGCCGCTGCTCGAGACGATCCGGCCGTTGATGCGGCTGGCTTGATGGCTTTTACGGCGACCATCAGCTCGTTGATGCGCGCATCGAGTCGAGCGACCGCCTTATCGAGATTCGCGTTTTGAGCTTCATTGGCTTTGGCGATCGATCGTTCGATCACCGCTGCACGAGCCGCCTCTTCCGCCTTGGCTGCCGCAGGTCGCGCCGCCACATCCTCACGCGCAGTCCCAAGAATCTCCTTCAAGCGACGACTCTCAAGATCGATCATCGCCGCGCGATCCGCCTTGGTTTGCTCACGCAAAACCACCATGGCTCGCTGAGTCGTATCTTCAGCGACTTTTTCGTATTTCTTGAGAACCTCTTCAAACTGAGCCACTCGCTTGAGACTGCCTTCCAGCGCCTCGATCTGCTCGGCCTGGTTGTTCATGACAGCGACTAACGCATCACTCTTGGCCGAGATATCACGGAAGACGATCGCAATGACGATCGCGAGCACGATGCCAATACCCAGAATGACGGCGCCCAGGATCGCAGGCGCGTTACGTACGGCCTTGGTCGTTTCCTCGTTGGCAGCGACGACGCGTGACAATCGCGCGAGCGCCTCGCTCGTGACCTGCGCACTGTCATTCGCTGCATCCGCGGCATCGAGAACGAGCGAGGTCAACGTCTCGAGCGGGCTAGCATCGGCTTTTTCGGCGCCCGGGTTTTCCTGGGATTTCTTTTCTTCACTCATGATGAATCATCCTATTTGACTCAGCGCTAATCAGCGCTGCACGCCGCGACGTAGGTTCTTGGTACGTGCGATGGTGGCCTCAATCCGCTCGCGAAGCTTGTTATCGAAGGTCAATGCTTCCTTGATTCGCGAGACTTCCTCGAGCATTTTTTCCGCTTGATCGTAAACTTCAGTCAGCTTGGCTTGGCGTTGCTCAAAGCTCTCAACGATCGCATCGGCCTTCGCGAGAGTCTCCTGCAACGCGTCAACTTTGTTCTCTTCGAGCTTCAGAGGTTCTGGCGTGTGACCAACGAAGACCTCATTGGGCACGGCTTCGGGCGAGGCACCCACGTAGACCTCGTTCTTTTGAATCTCGACTTCAGCACGACTGACCGCGCTATCGGAGACCGCCGAGTTCACGAACTCACTCATCCGCTGAGGCCCGCTACTCGTCGATTTCACAATTCCGTGCTCATCCGGGCGAAATTGCTCTTCCGTGCTTTTCTTATCGTTCATTGAAATCACCCTTTTTTGGCGTTCGGCACAATCGACGGATTCACTCGGCACGGGCCAACGCCCCAAAGCTGGCTCAAGTGACGATCCGCATCAGCAGCGCCTTCGAATGGCCCAACTTGCAAGCGCCATTTATCTTGTTCGCGTAATACGCGTGTCGGCACTGTTCGTCCGAGGCGCTCGCGAACCACATCCATGGTGGCCTCATCCGGATACACGCCGCAATCGTAGACGCGTAAACGATCATCTTGAGTCAACTGGGTTTGTACAAACCAACCACCCGCCGCCAACAGAAAGACCGCAACGAGCATCGCAGCGGCTTTTCCGTAGAGCGCCCACCAGGGTCGATGCGTCGCATCGAAGCCGCGCTCACGCGCGCGCTCGGCTGCGAGCGCTGTCAATACATCCTCTCTCTCGGTGAGCTCGCTCTGAACCGGCGCCTTCTCTTCTGGCGTTTTCACTGGCTCCGAAGCTTTTTGTGTCAACACGGGCTCTCGCTGCGCAGGCGCCTCAGCCTCGATGACTTGAGTGTCGAGCGGTGCGGTGCCATCAACCCACCAGACTGGACTTGTCTGCAGCAGACGTTGAAGCGGCTCGGATAGTCCAATCTCGCCATCCGCTTTCAAGAAGTAAACGGCGCGAAACGTCGAGCCGCGCAGCGCGCGACACAAGCGCTGTAGCGTCATCAGCTCTGATTCTTCGAGATGCTCGGCACCATCGATCAGTAAGAGTCGAGGCGCCTCATCGGCGCGCGCCGCCGTCAATTGATCGACTGGCACATCCGCGAGCAGCTTGTTCGCTGCATGGATTGCCGCATCGGTATCGCCTCTTTGATAAAACTCAACTCGAGCACCTAAGTCGCGCAAACGCCGAACCAGTTCACGCGAGACTTGTGACAACGAGGCCGCGTCGCCCGTTGCCATCACGATGCTGTCGATGCCGGTAGCGCCTAGGGCAGCCACGACATCAGTGGCCGCGTTCTTACCGAACCACCGTGGGATTTTGTTCTTGCTCATGTTTTCTTATCCGTTGGACGCTGACCATTCTCGTCATAGCGGAAATCGTCTGGCACTTCAGGAGCCGCGAACTCTGGCCGCTGCAGGTCTCCCGACAGCGCGCTCAAACGGAAGACGTACGCGAGCACCGCGGCGACGGCTCGATAAAGACCCTCTGGTATGGGGTCATTGATCTCAGTGGTGTAATAGAGCGCACGCGCGAGCGGTGGCGCAGACACTTCAGGCACACCCGCGGCGGCTGCACGTTCCTTGATCGCGCGAGCGACCTCACCTTTACCCTTGGCAAGCACGATCGGGACGCTGCTGCGCTCCTCGTCATACTCGAGTGCGACGGCGAATTCGCTCGGGTTTACGATCACGACATCCGCCTGCTTGACCTTGTCGAGCATGCGCCCGCGACTCAACTCGCGTTGTTTACGACGGATCTGCTGCTTGACCTCAGGACGTCCTTCGATGTCCTTCATCTCGTCACGAACTTCTTGCTTGGTCATACGCAAGCGTCGCAAGTAGTTCCATCGCTGGTATGGCACATCGAGAATGGCAATTGCTGCGACGACCGCAGAGACCAAGGTGAAAATGGTTAGCGCGAGCGATGCCCCGTGCACCATCATCGGCTCGAGAGCATCTCGCGACATCGCCACGATTTCTTCACGTCGTTGCCACAACAGCAACACCAGTACGCCAGCGATTCCGACAAACTTCAAAAGATTACGCAGCACACCCATCAGGGCCTGCGGCCCAAACATTCGCTTCAATCCACTCAACGGATTGAGCTTGGAACCCTTAGGCGCGGCAGCCTTACCAGAAAAATGGAACCCTCCGTTGACTGACGCCGCGAATAAGGCAACGACGACAGCCACCAGAAATAACCACTTGACCGACCAAAGACCTGCGAAGATGGACATGCCGAGCGTCATCGGCAGATCTTGAACATCGTCGAGCTGGCCGCGAGTAAAACTAAAGCTCTGCTTCATCTGGCCAGCCATGTCATTCACGATGTCGCCACCAAGGAACATCAACATGGCGCACAACGCCATGACAACCATCGCGCCACCGAAATCGGGCGATCGCGGCAGTTCGCCTCGCTCTTGCGCCTGCTGCAAGCGCTTGGCGGTCGGCTCTTCTGTTTTTTCTTGTCCCTCATCTTCTGCCATGGCGCTAGCCCTGCCCCAGCAGACGAGCGCGAATATAGGCTTCTGCCATGCCCCACAACTCCGTCATTCGCTCGCCGATGACGGGCATGAGAATGAACAGTAGTGCGAAGCCAACAATCAAGCTGACGGCGAAACCCACGGCAAACACGTTCAGAGATGGCGTTGCTCGCGACAAAGCGCCGACACCGATATTCACAGCGAGCAGCGCGAGCAGTAACGGCGCCGCTAACAGCGCCGCACCGCGAAAAATGATGCTGGAGAAATCCAGCCAGGCCTGGATGTCAAGCAAACTAAAGTTACCAGGTGGTAATACGCGGATGCTCTCCGTCATCATACTAATGACAACCGTATGCCCATCGGCAGTAATAAAAATCAACAGCGCAATCAGATTCAAGAATTGCGACAAGACAGGGGTTGATCCGATTGATGGATCGAACGACTGTGCAAACCCGATACCGACCGACATGGAGATCTGCTCACCGGCGAGCACTACCGCAGCCGACACAAACTGCAACACCAACCCGATCGAGATACCGATCAAGGCCTCGCTGAGTAGCGTGAGCAAATTCGGTTCGCCGAAAGGCAACTGCGGCGCACTGGTGGAGGTGGGCATCGCAGGCAACATCAATACGCACAACGCCAGCGCATAAATCAGGCGAATACGCGTGCTGCCTGCAATCTGGGTGAATAAGGGGGCCGTCAAAAAAAACGCGGTCACCCGCGTGAAGGGCAACAGGAGCGACTCCATCCAGCTGAGCACGAATTGACCGAGCTCGAGCACTGCATCATCCCCCGATATCCGGTATTCGCTCGAAGATACGTCGCGTAAAATCGACCAGCAATTGGAGCTGCCAACCTCCGAGCGCCGCAATCAGAAGCGTGACAGCGATCAGCTTCGGCAAAAAACTCAAGGTCATCTCGTTGATCGACGTCGCAGCCTGGAAAATGCCGACTGCAACACCCACCACCAACACGAGCAGCAGAATGGGACCGGCGACGATGGCGCCGAGCCAAATCGCCTCGCGGGCCAAATCGATGACTTGAACGTCGTTCATGCGCCAGGCGCTCCGAAGCTTGCCGCTAATGAGCCGACGATCAAAGCCCACCCGTCGACTAAAACAAAGAGCAAGAGCTTGAATGGCAGACTGATCATGATGGGCGAAACCATCATCATGCCCATCGCCATCAAGACGCTAGCGACGATCAGGTCGATAACTAAGAACGGAATGAAAATCAAAAATCCAATGGTGAAGGCAGTGCGAAGCTCACTAGTGATGAAAGCCGGTAACAAGACATGCAGCGGCGTCGCCAAAGGCTCCTGAACCGCCTCGATCTTACCGAGATCCATGAACAACTTGAGATCCGATTCACGCGTTTGCGCCAACATGAAGCGCTTCATAGGCACGATACCGCGATCGAGCGCCTCCTCGAAGGGAATCTTATCTTCGACATAGGGCGTCAAAGCGACACGCTGCACTTCGTCAAAAGTCGGTGCCATCACGAAGAAAGTGATGAACAGCGCAAGCCCCACGATCACCTGATTCGGTGGCGTCGATGCTGTGCCCATGGCCTGACGTAGCAAACCAAGCACGATGACGACGCGCGTGAAGGCCGTCATCGACAAGACGATGGCAGGCAGCAGTGTCAGCAGCGTCACCAACCCCAAGGCTTGCAAGGTCAAGCTGTAGGCTTGGCCGCCACCGGCGACCGGTGCAGCGCGCAACACCTCGATCGAGGCGGCGTCCTGCGCCAAACCGATTGGTATCATCGCGAACGCCAATAAGATCCAAGGCAGTCCAGAGAAATAACGCTTCACGATCGCGACTCCAATTCCGCGCGAAACTTATCGGCATCGACGTTTTCCGAGCCCGCGGGAGCCGCTCCCAAACGCGTGATTGAATGCGGCGTAATCCCGAGAAGCACATCTTCGTCGCCGAATCGCACGACCAGCAACTTTTCTCGTGTGCCGACGCTTAGATGAGAGACCACTTTCAGACGGGAGGGTACGCCGACGCCGGCGACGTTGAAGCGACGCAGCACCCAAATCGCCAATGCCAAAAGTGCGGCCACCAGAATGATGGCCGAAATGTAGCGCACCGGATCCATGTCAGATCAAAGATGCTTGACGCGATCTTCGGGATCGACCACTTGGGTCAATCGAATACCGTAACGCTCATTGACGAGCACCACTTCGCCTCGCGCGATCACCGTGTTGTTGACGCAGACATCAAGGGGCTCACCTGCGACGCGATCCAGTTCGACGACGCTGCCCTGCCCCAAACGCAACAAGTCGCGGATGCGCAGAGAGGATCGACCGACTTCGACCGAGATGCTGACCGCGACATTCTGGATGAGATCCAGCTGCATGGCGGCGTCGCCCTCGCCATTCGCTTTCGCGATCGTTCCCATGGATATGTCGCTCATGCTGCTGATGCTCCTGCTGACTTTGCCGACCTGCCGGCCGACCTTCTACGAGAAGAGGAAGAATGCTCTGAATCGTTGGCGTGATCGCCAATGGGTTCGATCGCGAATGCCGCTGAAGATTCGGCCGGTTGTACGACCTGGGTGATGCGAACGGCAACTGAATTATTCGCTGTGCCGTACTCCGCATCGAAGAGGTGCGTTGATTGAACCAAGACTTTCACAGCCTCGGGCGGCTTAAACCAAATCGTGTCGCCGGGCTGGATCGACGCTAAGTCTGCCGCCGAAACACGCAACGTGGCCAATTGAGCCGTCAACTCGAGTTCGGTGTCGCTCACGGCATCCTGAAGCTGATTCGCCCAGCGTACTGCCAGCTTTTCATCACGCTCGCCCGACTGCAAACGGCCGCGTAACAACAAGCGGATTGGTTTGAGAGCCGAGAAGGGATACATGACCGACACAACGCCGTGCACGCCCGCGCCGAGTTCGATGTTGAAACGAGAGACGACGACCGTCTCCTTCTCTTCACCGACCTGAGCGAATGCCGGGTTGATTTCGCGACTGACGTACTCGGTGCCCAGTCCGTAGACCGGAGCCCAAGCCTCACGCAAATTTTCGAATACCGTATCGAGCAACAATTGAATGATGCGCTCTTCGGTCGGCGTGAACCCACGCTGCGCAGAGGGCTCGACAGATCCAGAGCCGCGACCACCAAAGAAGCTGTCGACGGCGCCATAAACGACCGAAGGGTCGATCGTCACAAGCCCATACCCACGCAGTGGCGGGTAGCGCACGATGTTAACGCTACAAGGCGATGGCACGCTCTGTATGTACGCGCCGAAGGTCGTTACTTCGAAGGGATTGATCGAAACTTTGACCGCTTGGCGCAGCAAGTTCAGCAACCCACCACGAAGTTGTCGCGCGAAACGATCATTGATCATCTCGATCGCAGCCAACTGCGAACGCGAGGTGGTATCCGTCGAAACGAGGCTGTAGGCCTGTACGGCGGGTGCTGCTGACGCGGCGGTATCCGGCGAGACATCGACCTCGCCGCTCGCCATCGCATCGACGAGAGCCTGCACCTCGTCGCTCGTCAGCACTTGACCTGAATTGGACATGATCTTATTCGCTATCGAGAGACGAGTTACTGGAACACGAAATGAGTGAACATCACTTCTTCGATGCCACCGAAGTCCTCGTTCCGAATCAGCACGTCGTTCATGGCGTCGCGCAACGCAGCGGCCAATCGCGCCCGACCATCGACAGAGACCATTTCCTCTTCGCTGTATTGACCGGCCGTACCGATGATCGCCGCTTCGATGGCAATCTGGTGGGTCGTCACACGCTCCACGATCTTCTCGCCGTAGAAGGTCTTGTAGGCGATCTTGAACTGCACGAACTTGCGCGAGTTTGGCACGTTTAGCGTGAAGTCTCTTTCGATCGGCTTATAGGTGGCTGCAAAACGCTCGCCCTCAGGGATTTCCTTGGTCTGCAGTTGCGGGCCATCCGGAACCGCTGGACCACCCGCCTCGCCTTCCGCGCCGTGCTCACCCTCGGCATGACCATCCGCAGCATGTCCGTCGGCGCCGTGCTCGGCACCCGCAGCGGCAGCGGGCTTCGGATCAAAGAATCCCGTCAGGAACAGCGTTGCGCCCACTGACCCACCGACGAGTACGAGCACGCCGACCACCACCATGATGATGAGCAGCAACTTCGATTTCTTCTTCGGAGCGCCCTCTTCGCCTTCGGCGGGAGCGGCATCCGGAGCCTTCTTTTTGTCGTCTTTCTTGTCAGCCATAGTGCTACACCAGAATAGTCAAATCGTTAAACGTACACATCCACCACGCGCGAGGCCGATTCATCCGACACTCGACGCGAATTCCCGTCCTCAATCGCCACATCGGCGCTGCTCGTCGCAACCTTTCGTGCCGCTACGGCACTCTGTTGCGCGAACTCTCGATACTCTCGAGCGCCAGACTGAGCAAACGACCAGTTCGCCAAGTTTAGCCCCGCCGAATCCAGCGACTCGCGTAGTTTAGGCAAGGCGGCCTCAAGCAGGTTGCGAACCTCAGCATTCGCGACGCCCACTTGAGCGGTGACCTGGTTACCCTCGAGCTGAAGCTCGATGTCCATCGGGCCCAAACGCTGCGGATCGAGCTGCAAATTCACGGTCCAGCGGTCCTCGCGAATCTGTTGCAACATGCGGCGGCCCACTTGTTCAGCGAACTGCTCTGCCCGAAGCTCGTGCTGCAAAGTCGGATCCGGCACGCGCAGCGGCGTGGTGAGCGGATCAGGCTGCGCAGCCAACGGACTGCCGAGGGCATAGCTCGGCGCTGCCGCAGCATTCATCGGCATACCGCCCGTCATCGGCAGCACGGCTGGGTCGCCCGGGCTATCACCGCTGAGCATCGTCGAACTGACGGCCGTTGCCGTCGTTGTCACGATCTGGCGTCGCTCCAACGCAAAACCGCGCAGTGAGGCCGTCGCAGCGGCAAAATCCGCTTCACTCAGGCCGCGACGGGGTGCGCCAGATAGGGGATCCACAAGTTCATCGATCGTCGCTTGAACTGCGACTTCTTGAGGAAGTTCCTGCGTCACCGAGGTTGAGCGATGAATGAACGCGCGCCATCTCAACACGTCTTCATCACCCAGCGCGCGCGGAGCACTACCGACCATCGTCCGCGATATCTCAATCGAACGAGATTCGGCTGCAGGGGCAACTAACGCCGGCGCGGCTGGAACACTCGAAGCAACCGACGAATGAGCGGGTGGCGAGCTAACGAGCGCTAGACCAGGCTCTTGGGTAAGCGGCGTCGCTGTTGCCGGGTCTGATAACGGAGCGGTGGGCGAAGCCAGCGGCAGCGGCACCGGCACCGGCACAGCCGGAGCCACAGGCTGTGGCGCAGGACCCGTCTCCCGCAGCAGCAAGCGAGCGAGTTCGCGGTCGATCCCAAGACCGACGGCGAATTCCTCCAATCGTGTATCCGCTTCCGCTTCGACTGCCGGCGGCAGCATGACCGGCGGCGGCGCCATCAGTGGCGGCGCCGATACGCTCCGCAGGGCTAGGTCTGCCGGGATGTCGGTAGGCACGCTAGGGAGACCCAAAACGGGGTGTGGCATCGGCGCCACCGGCAGCGGCATCGGCAAGCCGTTGCCGAGCAACTCCGAGGCCGGATCACGCTCTTTCGAGGGCGCGGCGTCGTCCAGGGGCTCAACACCCTCATATTGTTTCATTAAAGAAACAAAATAAGACGAATCGGCCTCACTGACCCCGGTTTGCGTCGCTTCGGGCGCATTCAGGAGGGCAGATCCCGATCCTTCGAGCAGATTCAGCAGTGCAGAAGTGCCAGACATGGTGCCAAACGTTGCCGGTGCAGTTTAACCACACCGGTATTTGCAACTAGGATGCCAACCCGTCGGGCATGGGCCGCGCGAGTGCGTCCATCGCCTTTTGCTCGCGCTGCGTTGCCTCACGAGCCGCAGCGCTCGCGGCGCGCTCGGATGCATTTTCCAGAGCGCGCGCGAAATTGCGCTTTTGCATCGCCTCTTCCAGAGCCGCATCGACGAAGAACTGCGCTTGGGCAACTTCGTTCTTTTGGGCCACCGACATCTGCGACAACCAACCGGAAAAATCTCGGTAGTTACGCCACGTCACAATATTTTGTCCCGCCGTCTCTTGTCGGCGAGTCGACTCGGCATAGTCGCGGCAATAGTTTTCAACGACATTCAGACGTTCTTCTTGCACCGCGAGCTCGCCGCGACGCTGCGCCACGATCGCTTCGGATGCTTTGGCGACCGCGTCACCGATTCGCGCCACTCGCTGTAGTCGCGCAGCGCGCTTTGCCGCGCGATCACTCATCCGAGTACCGACTGCAGCTGATGAAAGCCCTGCTCGAGAGACACCGACTCATCGGCGTCTTGCGAGAGAAATTCTCGAAACACAGCTCGACGCTGCAAGGCCTCGTCGAGTTCAGGATTTGTCCCCTGACGATACGCACCGACAGCCACGAGATCCTTATTTTCCTCGTAAGTCGCCAGCAACCTTCGGAATTTTGTAACGAGTGCACGGCGCTCACCCGAGATCAACTTGGTTGCTAGGCGCGAAACCGATACGCTGATATCGATCGCTGGATATTGACCCATCGCAGCGATATCGCGTGAGAGCAACACGTGACCATCGAGGATAGCGCGCGCTCCATCAACGATGGGGTCATTGGCATCATCGCCTTCTGCGAGGATCGTATAAATACCGGTGATACTGCCCGCTGCGCTAACGTTACCTGCGCGCTCAACAAGCTCGTTGATCAAGAAAAAAACAGACGGTGTATAGCCCTTGGTCGTCGGTGGCTCACCGATTGCGAGACCCACCTCGCGCTGGGCGTGTGCGACTCGAGTCAAGGAGTCCATCAACAACAGGACGTTCTTTCCCTGATCGCGGAAATACTCAGCAACCGCACAGCTGTAATGCGTCGCGCGAAGACGCACGACCGGCGACCGATCGCCGGGAGCTGCAATCACGACAGATCGCTTGAGACCCTCTTCACCGAGAGTTTCATGCACGAAGTCGAGCACTTCACGACCACGCTCGCCGATCATGCCGATGACGATCACGTCAGCTTCTGTGAATCTCGTCATCATGCCGAGTAGCATGCTCTTGCCGACGCCGCTACCAGCGATGAGCCCGATTCTTTGGCCGCGACCGACGGTCAGAAAGGTATTGATCGCACGCACACCCACATCGAGTGGTGCCGTGATAGCCGCACGATGCAGCGGATTCTTTTTCTCGCCTCGAAGCGGCACGAACACATCAGGAACGATGGCGGGACCTCCATCGAGCGGCTCACCCATTCCGTCGACGACGCGCCCAAGCAAACCTGCACCCACACCAACTCGTGCCGTCAACGTGAGCACACGCACCGCCGTGCCCGGCAGCAAACCCTGCACGGCCGACAGAGGCATTAACATCACCTCGCCATCGCGAAAGCCAACGACTTCGCAGACGATGCCCTCCCCCTGCTCGGCCATCACCTCGCAATACGCGCCAAGCGGGGCGCGCACTCCGCGCGCCGACAAAATCATACCGGTGACTCGCGTCAACACACCGCGAACGGAAGGAGCGGAAATCTCGGTACTCGAGAGCCGATTTTGCAAAGTCTCGAGCAACGAACCCGAACTCATGATGCGTCCCGCATAACCTCAGCGGCCGCCGCTAATGCCGCTTCGCGCACTTCACGCACACGATTTTCGAAACGATCGTCGATCACTTTATCGCCTGCGCCCAGAATGACCCCACCGCGCGCGACCAAAGGATCCCCCTGCAATCGGATATTCGTCGGACGCTCGTTCGCTCGCTCAAGTAGAGCAACATCCTCAGGATGCAAACGAGCGATAACCACTTGCCCCTCTCCCAGGGCGGAGTCGAGTGATTCCTCGAGCGTTGCCTGCACGACTTGCAGATAGCGGCCAAGCCCTTCTTCACTCTGCAGGTTTTGCCTAGCGATTTGAGCTCCGATATCGAGGCTCGCACGTGCTAAGGGAACGACCAATTCGCGCTCTAACGAGGCCTTTTTCTCCGCCAACTCTCTTGCCGCCGCATCGAGCGCGAGCATGGCTGCATCGAGTGCCGATGCCATCTCTTCAAGTGCTGCGTTACGCCCACGCTGCTCAGCTTCAGCGATTTTTGCTGCGATCTCTTCTTCGCTCGGAGCTGACTCGAGCGGCATCAAATCAACCAGTTGTTCCGCAGACGCATCACCGATGGGTTCGATGCTCAGTTCAGGCATCACTTCCGGAATATCGTCTGCGGACGTGATGATCGCGATGTCGCTCGCAAATTGCGAGGGCGCGGCCATTTGCTTGGCATGCTCACGCAACAAGAAACCGGCACGACGAATGGCGAAGTGCCGCGCCGCAAACGCTGCCGTACCGTCGTTGTCCCGCCGTCGCAACGTCTCAGAAGCGACGAACGGCGTAGCCGCCTTGAACATGTCGAGTCGTCCTTATACGTAATCGGCGCCGCGACCCGAGAGCATCATTTCGCCGGCGTCCGATAGACGACGCGCGGTACGCAGAATCTGCTTCTGCGCCTCTTCCACTTCCGATAGACGCAACGGACCTCGACCTTCCATTTCGTCGACAAACATATCGCGGGCACGCGCCGACATGTTCGAGAGGAACTTGTCTTTGACGAGATCGTCTGCGCCCTTGAGAGCGACCATGAGCTGCTCGCTCGGGACGTTTCGCATGAGCGTCTGGATGCTGCGATTGTCGCAACCCGACAGATTTTCGAACGCGAACATATTGTCTTGGATACGCTGCGCAAGATCCGCATCTTTCTCGCTCAGTCGCTTCATCATCGACTGTTCGATATCGGTCTTTACGTAGTTCATGATCTTGGCGGCGGCCTTCACACCACCCACACTCGAGGACTTCAGCGACGAGTTCGATGAGAACTGTTGCTTCATGATCGCCTCGAGCTCCGCCATCGCCGTCGGCTGAATCGTTTCGAGCGAGGCCACACGGGAGAGCACTTCTGGACGCAACGTCTCGGGCAAGAAACGCATGACGTCTGCCGCTACGTCGTAGTCGAGGAACGACAGAACGATCGCGATAATCTGCGGATGCTCCGCGGCAATCATTTCTGCGATTGAACGCGCATCCATCCATTGAAGCACTTCAAGTCCGCGGTTAGCCGAGGCCGGCATGATGCGACTCAGCACGCTGCTCGCTTTATCCTCGCCGATCGCAGCACGCAGCACATTTTCAAGATAATCGATGCCGCCACCGATGTTTGTCTGCTTCTTGATGGTGGCGATGAAGCCGTCGAGCACGGCACTGACCGCCTCTTGCGAGAGATCAGCGACTGACAGCATCGCGGCACTTAAGTGCTGTACTTCTTTCGGAGCCAGGTGACGAATCACACTCGCTGCCTCTTCTTCGCCGAGCAACATGAGCATGACGGCCGCACGCTGAGTATTGGAGAGCGCCGCAACCTCAGCGGCCACCTGTTCCGGATCAGGACCACCCGGCGCGGTTACTAATGCCATTGCTTCCGCCATGATCGTATTCGCCTCAGGTTAAATCGCGCGTAATCAGGTTTTTGAGCACCAGCGCCACTCGCTTGGCATCCTGCTCAACCATCATGCGTACGACCGTGACCTTATCGTCGTAGCTGTTAGCCGTATCGAGCATTTCGGCCGAGATACCCGCCTTCTTCTTCGGCTTGAGCCGCGCCTTGAGCCGAGACTTGAACTCTTCCATCGATTCGCCTTCGCGCATCTCAATGGTCTCCGCTTCTGCGGCCTCGACACCACCGGCGGCACCCGCAATCTCAGTCGCCGTGCCACCAGCCGCGACGAGTGCCTCGGGAGACAACTCTCCGCTCGCGATCAACGCCGCTTTCATCTCATCCGGCGACATCTGCGCTGCGGCAGGCGGCGGTGGGATATACGTGATGCGATTCATGATCGGTCGAACCACCAAGAAGCCCACCAGAGCAATCGCCAAGGCAATGAGTAGATACTTGGCAACATCAAGATACTGCGGCTGCTGCCACACCGGAAGCGGCGTGATCGGCGCCGGCGGCTCGAAGCTCGTGCTGATGAGATTCACGACATCGCCACGATTCGCGTTGAAGCCAACAGCGCCCTGCACCAGCGAGGTCAGTCGCGCAACTTCCTGTGCAGGCAGTGGGCGCCGCGCCGGCGGCGTAGTGGCTCCGGGAGCGGCAATCGCATCGTTGATCGCAACAGCCACGGTCAGGCGACGCATACGCGGTGCCGGATCAACCACATATTGCACCGAGCGATCCATCTCGTAATTCTTAGCCTCGCTGCGTTCCTGGCCACGAATGACCGGCTCGTTGGCGGCCGGCGCCGATTCTGGCGAGACGGCAGCATCCGGCGTGGCAGCCACGGGCGGTGGCGGCTCGTTCGAGAGCGATCCAGGCACGCCTTCAGACTTCGGCTCAGTCGTGGTCGACTCGCGCAACTGCTCCGAACGCACTTTCGTGCCGGTGCTCGTCGGATCGAAATTTTCGACCGTGCGCTCGATCACCGAAAAGTCGAGATCGGCGTTGACCTGAGCTCGCACGTTATTAGCACCGAAGATCGGTCCCAACAGCTGCACGACACGATCGGCATAATCCGCCTCGAGTTTTTGCCGCAACTCCAGCTGCTTGGCACTGAGATCCTTCGACTCAGGCGTTTCGGTCAGAAGACGACCAAACTGATCGACCACCGACACGTTCGCTGGCGTCATGTACGGAATACTGGATGAGACCAAATGGACGATGGCCTGAACCTGCCCTTCACTGACGGCTCGACCGTTATAGGGAGTCAAGATGACCGAGGCTTTCGGATCCGCGCGATCGCGCACGAAGGCGCTTTGGCGCGGTAGCGCCAAATGAACTCGCGCATCCTGCACGGTATTGATTCGCCGAATACTTTGCGCCAGTTCTTCCTCGATCGACGCGTTATAACGAGCCTGTTCCATGAACTGGCTCGTACCGAGCGGCATATTTTCCTTGAGACCTGAATATCCGGTGGTCGCCTCGCGAGGTAATCCGGCGGCGGCCAGCATGATTCGCGCTTCGTGGAACTCGCCCGCCGGCACTTGCAGCGCACCGGTCAACGGATCCAAAGAAACATCGACACCGTTTTTCGTCAGCAACTGCTGCGCTTGTTCCTTATCGGCATCCGCCATGTTGGGATACAGAGAACGCGGCGGCGAAGCGGACATCGTCGCGTAAACGACCACGGCCAACAGAATTACCAAACCGATACCGAGGTATGGCAAAGCTGTACGCACCATGGGGCGCTGCAGAAAACCACCAAGCCCGCCGGCGCCGGTCGTTGCGAGCGCTGTGCCCGCGGTGTCATCGCCGGAGTTCATTCGGGCGACGTCGCGCGAAGTCGATACCGTGACGCCACCATCACTCAGGCCGGCACGAGCGGCATCGAGTCTGGAACCGAGAACATCTGCTTCGACGGTAGCCATTTATTACACCGACATGCTCATGATTTCTTTGTAGGATTCCAGGATCTTGTTCCGAACCTGGACGGTCGCTTCGAACGCAACCGAGGACTTCTGCATCGCGATCGCGACATCCGTCAGCGATACGTCATCGCCGCGAACGTAGGCAGTCTGCAACTCACGAGAAACGCGTTGTTGCTCGTTCACGCGATCGAGCGCGAACTTCATCGTATCGGTGAAGTTGACCTTGGGTTCGCCCGAAGGCGGCATCAAGGGCGAGGCCGGCCCCCGTACTTCTCCCGCCTCAATGCCAAGCGGACGAACCGACTCACGCATCTGGCGCAGTTGGTCGAGAGCCTGCTTCATAGCAACCGACTGAATGGTCATGCGCCCACCATCATCATGCCGCTGTCACGCAAGCGGGCAAGCTTGTAACGCAAAGTACGCTCGCTAATGCCGAGCTTTGCGGCGGCCGCCATCTTCGTCGGCGTGTCGCGCAGTGTCGCCATGATGAGCTCGGCTTCTTGCGCAATGCGCCAATCTGCGAGTGACTCAGGTGCGTCTGTCGACCCGTGATCAACCGAAGCGTCTTCGACGAGCGACGCCGGGGTCGGCAGATCGTTGACGGGAATCGCCATTGGAATGAAGTTGTTCTCGACAGGCAAGCCCGTGTCGAGACCAAGATGCTCTGCCCGCAGTAGCGATCCATCAGCGATCACCATCGCGCGTTGAATGACATTCTCGAGCTCACGGACGTTGCCTGGCCAATCGTAGGCACGCAGAGCCGCGATTGCCGACTCATCGAGGCGCATTGCACCGGAGATGTATTGGTGCTTGATCACCATTGCACGTGCGAGCGGAACGATATCGCCCGGACGCTCACGCAACGGTTTCAGCTGCAGCGGAAAAATGTTGAGTCGGTAGTACAAGTCTTCACGGAAGCGACCCGTCGCTACATCACCCTTGAGGTTGCGATTGGTCGCCGCGAGCAAACGGAATTGGGTTTTCTGCGGCTTAGTCGAGCCGAGCGGCGTGAACTCACGTTCCTGCAGCACGCGGAGCAACTTCGCCTGAACGTTGGGCGGCAGCTCGCCGACCTCATCTAGAAACAACGTACCGCCATCGGCCTGCTCAAAATAACCGTGGAATCGCTGCACGGCACCGGTGAAGGCGCCCTTTTCGTGACCAAAGAGCAAATCTTCAACCATCGACTCGGGCAAGCAGGCGCAATTGAAGGCGACGAACGGGCCGCCGCTTCGCAGCGAGGTCTCGTGGATGTAACGCGCCAGTACTTCCTTACCCGTGCCCGAAGGGCCGCCGATCAGCACCGTGACATCGGTACGCGCCACGCGCGACGCCAAGGCGAGTAGCTGCGCGGTAAACGGGTCGCCGTAGACGACCGAACCGGCGGCTGCCTCGGCATGGACACTCGCGTTGTTCATGGACTCTGACACGACGGACACACGACACCTTCCCTGATCAGGTGTCGAATAGAAGCAACCTACGTGCCAGAGCGTATTTAAATCAATTAAAACAACAGGTTAAGGACTAACCTGCGCGGGTGAAACGCTACTGTCGGGATACCGACAGATCGTATTTGCGAAGGCGCTCGATCAGCGTCGTACGGGCCAAGCCGAGAAGCTCAGCCGCGTGCGTGATGTTGCCCTCGGTGACTTTCATCGCTTCACGAATCCAAGCCGATTCGAAGTCCGCCAACATCTGCTTAAGATCCACGTTAGCGTTCGACAAGGCCGGTGCAGCTGAGGCGGGCAACGCCGCAGACCAGTCGGATGAGGGTTCGTCGATGACAAGATCAGCGACGTCCGAGACGCAATCGGCGGCAGCCAGCGCGGCCTCCCTCGCGGATGTTGCATCCTCATCACCCTGAAAGAGCTCGAGGATCGCCGCTTGCTCGTCGGGCGAACTCACGTTCGCGACCGTAGAAGCACCGCGCGGAAGCATGGACGAAGGGATCGACTTGAGCGACAACTCCTGCCCTGGCCAAAACACCGTCAGGCGCTCCACCAAATTGAGCAACTCGCGACAGTTCCCAGGCCACGAATAGGAGGTCATCCACTGCCGCAAATCTTCACTCGCGCGAATCGGCATTTGACCAGGTGTTGCACAACGCTTTGCAAAATGATCGAACAAGATCGCGACGTCATCGCCACGATCGCGTAGCGCGGGAACGTAAAGCGGCACCACATTCAGCCGGTAGAACAAATCTGCGCGGAATTTCCCTTGCGAAATCGACTCTTCCAATTGACGGTGAGTGGCAGCCACCACGCGCACGTTGACGGGAATGGAGCGATCATCACCGACTCGATCGATAACGCGTTCTTGCAAGACACGCAGCAGTTTCACCTGCATGTCGAGACGCATGTCGCCGATTTCATCTAAGAATAACGTGCCCGCATTCGCGAGTTCAAAGCGACCGCGACGGTCCGCGAGAGCGCCTGTGAAAGCGCCCTTCGTGTGGCCGAACAACTCACTCTCTAGGAGGTCGGCCGGGATCGCACCACAGTTCACCGGTACGAAGCGATTCGACTGACGGGTCGAGAGACGATGGAGGGATTGCGCAACGAGTTCCTTGCCGGTGCCGGACTCGCCGAGAATCAGCACGGTGCTATCGGAAACAGCGACGCGCCGAATGAGCGCGCGCAACGAGCGCATGGCAGGCGATTCGCCGGCCAAGACGTCGAGTGCATCGCCCTCTATGGGACGTTTACCGGGATTGGCAGCCAAACGGCGCCCCCGCGCGACCCTTACGCGTCAAACACCCTCTCCCTGATGTCCATTGTTTCCATCCATTTTGGATAGAAAACAACCGGATACTACATCAGGGAGCCGAAGAAAAAGCGGAGTTCAGGTGCGAACGACGAACATACGTTGGTTGACCTGACCGACTGTCGCAGGGTTGATCGCCGCCCAAGCTTCACGAACCTGACCGAGCAGATCCTCGCACTCGGCGAGATCCGCCGTATCGGTTGCGCCACCCGCCCGAACCAGCTTACGAATCAAAAACTGATAAAAATCATCAAGATGCGAGGCAACGGAACCGCCCTTCTGGACGTCCAAGGTCTCGCGCAGACCATTGAGGATCGCTAAGGCTCGGCTGACCGCGGAGCTCACGGCCCGACGCTCGGTGCGCTCAGCATGGGCGCGAGCCAGACGGATGGCCTCGATGGCGCCGTCGTACATCATGATAACGAGATCGCGCTTGTCGGCGTCCGTGCAGCGGACGTCTACGGCGGCAGATCGATAAGCTTTCAGTGCAAGTGCAGACATGGTGGTGCTCCATGAACAGGTGTCTTCCCGTACATGGATCTAGTCGACCGATCAGGGTCGGCCTTTAGTCCACACAACGTCAGAGGATTAGCGGCGGGGGTTACCCCCCGCCGCGATCCCGACAAGAAAAAGCGTACCCGCCCCTAGCAGGCAGCGGCTACCGCGGCACCACTGCGTGCCGCCGCCAGCCGACTCGGTTCCACCTTCTCTCTCGTCTGTACCGGGGCAACTGCAGCGCGCCGCGCTAACTCGCCCCATGCATCTCGCACCGACTTAACCCAGGTCAAGCACTGGTCTAGCAACTCGGTATCACGCCGCGTCTGAGCGTGGATGATTTGCGAGGTCAATGCGTTGTAGAAACGCAGCAAATCTTGCGCGACCGGTTGTCCGTTATCGAAGTCCAGCGTCTCGCGCAATCCGGAAATGATGGTCATCGCTCGCGCGAAGTGACGTCCAACCTCGCGATATTCCTTCCGCTCGAGACAAGCTTTACCCGCTACCAAGGACTCGATGACCCCGTCGTACAACAGTACGACTAACTCCGCGCCCTTGCCGCCGTGCGCAGTCGATTCGGTCTCGACGGCCTTGTAGGCTTTCAATCCACTTTTAAACATTGGTGCCATTTTTCGTTACTCCATTCGGTCAACTAAGATTCCAGTTAACTCATCAATATTCCTTGCTATCCGCAGCGCTTCATCGCTGGGGATTTTTCTCAAAACACTCCCTGTACGCTGGTCGGTCACTGTGAAAACGATCGTTCCGTTCACGGATTCGATACCCACATTCACGCTGCCTCCAGCCTGTTCCAGGCGATCAGTCAACGCCTCAGCGGCGCCTTTCAACTCGAGCGAAGACTGAACGCCCTGACTTGACTCAACGGCCGCGACCTTTGAGTTCTCAGCGGCCGCAGATCTCTCCGCCCAGTCGCTCGAAACTTCAACACGCGACCCCGTGCTAGGTGTGACTGCACTAACTGCTGTTGCCATAATTCAGGTCCTCCGATTCATCAAGCCCGAAGCAATAGCAGGACGTACTGCGGCGCTTGGTTAGCTTGGGCCAACATCGCCGTACCGGCTTGTTGTAAGACCATGCCGCGAGCAAGATTTGCCGACTCTGCTGCATAGTCGGCATCAACAATGCCCGACACTGCTTCTTGCAACCGCTGATTTACGTTCATCAAATTCGCAACGGTGTGCTCCAATCGATTGATCAAAGCACCGGCTTGAGCACGATTTGCGTTCAACTTGCCAATCGCCGTGTCGATAGCAGCGACTGCCGTCGACGCTGCATCCGCGGTCGCGATGCTCTTTAGAGCCGACGACGACGTGATGCTCGTAGGAATATCGGAA
>JBDKJA010000005.1:0-34186 GCA_039796795.1 Pseudomonadota bacterium | reverse complement strand
GCCACTGCGCTTAGCGGACTGGCCAGATGCAGCCGTTTTATTTTGCAACGTGTTAGGGCAACTCGCCGTCGAGCGAGACGATCACGAGACGGTATTGGCGATGCTGCCTCAGATGCTACGTCGGCAGCACTGGGCGAGTTTTCACGATTGCTACACGGGTGATGTATCGATGCGTGAATTCGCATCGCTCAATCCATTCAGCCTAGAGCGACGAATGAAGGCGGTTGATCTGCAGCGTTTGGGCTTGGGTGGCGAGTGGCGAGATCATGGCACGGGGGGGTTATTTCCTGAGCAGCATGTACGTCAATATTTTCCTTGGTGGATCCGGGAAGATAAGTTGCACTGGATCGAAGCGGCGACCATGAGGCCTCAAATATAAGTACCCGGTAGTGTGATCGCCCGACCGCCTACGCCGAGTTTGAAACGCGAGATACCCGGAAGGCTGCGCGTATTGATCACGCCGAGATCCAGCTCCGCGACTCCGCGCTCACGCAGGGCCGGTAACGAGCGCCATAACAATAAGTTGTGTAGGTTGGCTTTCTTGGCGGCATCGTTGGCCCAACCTATGTGATAAGTCGCGCGATCTGCATGCAATACGAAGAGCATCGCCGCCTGCATGTCATTTTTTTGATTTGCTCTGGCGATGACGAACAAGGGGCGGGTTGCACTTGAAAACTCGGCGTACTTTTCTACAAGCGAAACCGGTAGGCCGGCAAATTTTCGACTGCTGCGCTGTTGTTCCTCGAGTCTCAAGAGACTGCGTAAACTGGAAATTCCGCTGCCCACATTGAGATCGCCACGCCAGTGACGCTCGGCGTGACTGAGGCGGTTACGCCAACGAGTCTCCATGGCGGCGCGGATTTCCTCGTTGGTGCGTTGCAGATCCACCATCACCGTCGAGAGCCCGGTCATCACCCGTCGAAAGCTCGCATACTCTTCGCCAGCTCGCGTCGAGCTGTCATCAAATTCGGGCGTGAAGGCCGTGACATGCAAAAGACGATTGCGCAAGGCACGGCGAATCGCGAGCAAGCACTGCCGTCGCAGCTCCACATCTTCTCGTGCCGGAGCACTCCAGATGGGACCGCGCGAGCAAGATGAGAATCCAAGATAGCCCAGAAAACCGCGCTCGAGTATCTGCGCGATGGCGAGTGTGTCGCCATGATCGCTGGTGACTCGTACTCGGCGAACGATCGATCCCAGCGAGCGCATTGCCTCGCCGTATGCCCAACTTTGTTCCCAAGCCCCATGGCCCGCGCGGTGGAACTCTTCCCATCGCTGCTGGTTGGGCTCGTCGATGACGACGTTGATGTTGTAAGGTAATGACATGTCCAAGCCAGTAAAGGGGATCGACGTCGGCAAGCCGCGGATCACTGCCTGGGGCTTATGGTACTTGTTCCTTTATCTTGGAGTGCCGGTGATGCTGGTCGGTGCTCTCATCGATCTTGCGATTCAGTGGTCGACCGGATGGTGCGTCGGCTTATGGTGCATGGCATGAAAATGATGGTCGTGATGGCGTTGGCGACCTGTCTATTGGCAGGTTGTTCTAAGCAGCCACTGAGCTGTGATGATGCTTCGGTGACGGCTCGGGTTGCCGAGATTCTGAAAGAGCGGGCAGTGGCTGAGTTTTCGTCCCAGTGCCTGGGCGGGCGGTGGCCCGAGTCCCCCTCGGTCAAGTCGGCCTGTAGCGTATCGAGTGGCAAACCCGGTGAAGCCTGTCGAAACGCCTGCCGCAGTTTTTTCGAAGAAAACTCACAAGTGACCGTGAGTACCGTCAAGGCGCGCTTTCAAGATTCGACAACCGATGCGTTGTCCTGCGAGGCCGACGTCACTATTGACCTTGGCACTGAGGAAGTCGCTCCGATCGAAGCGACGGTGCCGTATCTTGCGCAGCCCGGGCCAGAGGGCCCCCGAGTGGTCCTAGTAAGGCCGTAGACTAACCAGTAAGATATTGCATCCCTTGGATCGCTGGATGTGCTGGTCATGGAAGACTTGCTGCTGATTCCCTTTGCCGATTATTGGTGGGCTTACGCCGGGTTCATCATCGCCCTGTTGGCGATCCTCGCTTTTGACCTTGGGGTCTTCAGCAAGCCAGGTACCGTCCCCAGCTTGAAGTCGGCTTCGATTCGCAGCGTCATCTTTATCTTGCTGGCGCTGGCCTTCAACTACGGCCTGTATCAATTTCTGTTGTATGAGCTGCCGACCAGGCCGGAACTGATCGGCATGGATCACGCGCAATTGGCGCGGGATACGTCGCTCGAGTTCCTCGCGGGTTATGTGGTTGAGTACGCCCTGGCGATCGACAATGTATTCGTGTTCGTCGCCGTGTTTTCCTACTTCGCCGTTCCCGTGCAGTACCAACAAAAAGTGCTGTTTTACGGAATCATGGGCGCGATTCTCTTCCGAGCTCTGTTCATCTCGCTCGGCTCAATTCTCATGCAGTACGAGTGGATCGTGGTGATCTTCGGGGTATTCCTGATCCTCACCGGATTCAAGATTCTGTTCCTGCCGGAGAAGCCGCTCGACCCCGCGCGCAATCCGATCATCCTCGGCGTCAAGAAGCTGTTCCCGGTCACACCGGCGTTTCACGGTGACAAGTTCTGGGTTGAGATTGACGGCAAGACCTGGGTGACCCCCTTGTTCGTCGCGTTGGCTTTCATCGAGTTCAGCGACATCATTTTTGCCATTGATTCGGTGCCCGCCATCTTTGCCCTGACCAACGAGCCGTTCATCGTCTTCACTTCGAACATCTTCGCGATCATCGGTCTGCGATCGCTCTTTTTCGTGCTTCAGAGCATGGTGAAGGCTTTCTTGTTCCTGAAGTACGGGCTCGGGGTCATCCTGGTATTCGTCGGCCTCAAGATGGTTTGGTTGAATCAGGCCTTTGGCGGCAAATTCCCGATCACCTGGTCGCTCAGTATCATTGGCGCGATTCTCGCCGTCTCGATCTTGGTATCCATTGCCTGGAATCGGGCACGAGGCCCGGGCGCGACGGACGACTGATAGTCGCGTCCGATATCCTCTAGAATGCGCGCCGTGTATCGGATCTCGCGCGTTCTGTTCTTGTGGGTAGTGATGGCGTTGGCGCCCTTGGTCAGCCACGCGACCAATTTTGATCGCTTGACGGTCATTAGCTATCACGAGATTGAGGAGCCCTCTAAAGCTCTGATCCCCGGGTATGCCGTTAGTCCGACGATGTTCGTTCGCCATATCGATTGGTTGCGAAATAACGGCTTCGCTTTCGTGTCAGTCGACCAAGTGCTTGCGGCGAGAAGTGGCGGCGCGCCCTTGCCACCCAAGGCGGTCTTGCTGACTTTCGACGACGGCTACACCTCCGTCTACCGGCATGCGTGGCCAGTGCTGAAAATGCTGAAGATTCCTTCGGTCATTTCGGTGGTGACGAGCTGGCAGGAGAGCGCGGAGTTCGTCAACTACGACGGTAAACGGGTGCCGCGCGAACAGTTTCTTTCGTGGGACACGCTACGCGAGATGCAGGCTAGCGGGCTCGTCGAAATTGCCAGCCACACCCATGATCTACACCATGGCTTGAAGTCCAATCCGCAGGGCAGCGCGCAGCCGGCAGCGACTGCCCGTCGCTTCGATAACGTTCGAGGCTATGAACTTGAAGCCGATTATTTGAAACGTATCGATGCCGACCTGAAGTTGAGCCGTGATCTCATCCGTAAGCGGACGGGATCTGCGCCGCGGATCGTGACGTGGCCTTATGGCAAGTACAACGACATGGTCGAGTCGGCGGCGTCTAAGTACGGCATGAATGTCGGCCTGACATTGGATGACGGCGATAATCATGCGGGTGTGCCGCTCTCACGGCTGCGCCGAATCTTGGTCGAGTCCAAGATGAATATCGGTGACCTTCGTTATGCGATCAATATTCGCAATCGAGGATTCATCGAAAACGATCGGCCGCAGAAGATCGCGCATATCGATCTCGATTACATCTACGATGCAGATCCCGAGCAGCAGCGCCGAAATATCAATCACCTCGTCGATCGATTGACGTGGTTGGGTGTCAACGCGGTGTATCTGCAGGCTTTTGCCGATCCGGACGCCAACGGCTCTGCCGATGCCGTTTATTTCCCGAATCGACATGTGCCTGTCAGGGCCGATTTGTTCAGTTATGTCGCTTGGGAGATCCGCACGCGGACCCCGGTCAGACGGGTATATGCCTGGATGCCTTTGTTGGCTTGGGAGTTGCCGACACAGCATCCTGCGGCAGGCGAGCGAGTCGTTACGCTACCGGGCAAATCGTCGGAAGTGCTCAATATGGGCTACAAGCGGCTCTCGCCGTTCTCTGCCCGAGCGCGCACGGTCATCAACGACATTTTTGAAGATCTCGCTCGCACGACTTCGTTCGAAGGCGTGATCTACCACGACGACATTACGCTGTCAGACTTTGAGGATGCGCATCCCGATGCGCTGGCAACGTACCAATCTTGGGGATTGCCGGCCTCAATCGGTGAGATTCGCGCGAATGACGATACCTTGGGTCGCTGGACTATCCTGAAGATTAATGCGCTAGATCAATTTGCCACCGAGATTTCTTCGACGGTCCGGCGCTACAAGCCAACGTTGATCACGGCGCGAAATCTGTACGCACAAGTTGCGATCAATCCGCGCGCAGAAGTTTGGTATGCGCAGGCACTGGAAAACTCACTCGCGCACTACGACTTCACGGCGATCATGGCGATGCCTTATATGGAACAGGCATCGGACCCCATCGCCTTCCAGCGACAGATTCTTGCCGGAATCGAGCGATTTCCGCAGGCGCGTAATCGAATCGTATTTGAGTTGCAGACCGTCGATTGGCGACACGATCAAAGACCGATTCCTGTCGACGAAATCGTGACGACGATCGGAATGTTGTATGACGCCGGTGTGACTCACATCGCGTACTACCCAGATATGTTGTTCGACTCGCATCCTGATCCTGCGAAGATGCGACAAATTTTTTCGAGACAGCCGAACGATCCACCGATGAATTAGTTCATGGACGCACTGATCGGCGATTATTTGTTCTTCTTTCCGCTCGTCATGTCGCTGTTATGGACGACGGGGGCTCTCTACACTTGGTTCAAATACGAACGGCATACGCCTAGGCACGACGCTCCGCCGGATGCTACACACCTCCCGCCGGTGTCGATCATCATTCCCTGTTTCAACGAGGCGGCGCATGTCGTCGAGACCATCAAATACGCGCTAGCCGTCCAGCACCCGAATTTTGAAGTGATTGCCGTTGATGACGGCAGCACCGACGGGACCGGTGTACTACTGGAATCGTTGGCAGAAAGCGCTTGGCGACTGAAAGTGGTACGTCAGCCGTTCAACCAGGGTAAAGCAGCTGCGTTGAAAGCAGGCGCTCTCGAAGCGCGCCATGAGATTTTGGTATGTATCGATGGCGACGCGCGTATCGATGCGCATGCGCCGACTTGGATTGCTGCGGCCTTCGCAGCTGATGATCGACTCGGTGCGCTGACGGGTAATCCGCGCATCGCTAATCGCTCGACACTACTCGGGCGCATGCAGGTGGGCGAATTCTCCGCGATGATCGGTATCATCAAGCGCGCACAGCTCATTTTGAAACGGATATTTACCGTGTCTGGCGTGATCGCGGCCTTCCGAAAATCGGCGGTACAGCAGGTGGACTACTGGACGCTCGATGCCTTGACCGAAGACATCGACATGACCTGGAAGTTACAGCGCGCCGGATGGCGAGCGACCTTCGAGCCACATGCCCTTGTTTGGATCTTGACACCGGAGACCCTGCACGGCCTTTGGCGGCAACGGCTGCGATGGGCGATGGGCGGAGCGCAGGTCATGTTGCGTAACATCGACGTTTTATGGAGTCGTAGATCCCACGGGATGCGGCCATTGATGATCGAGATGCTCGCGAGTGTGACTTGGTGTTACTTGCTCGCTGCGTCTTTTGTTGCGGCGCTTGTCTGGCGCCTCGTAATGGCCGATCAACCGTTTTCTTTGGCAGCAACCGGATTGATTCTGGGTGCTTGCTGCGTTGTGCAGTTCACGGCCGGCGCCATTATCGATCGTCGCTATGATGAACGCGTGATTCGCGACCTCGTCTGGTCGATCTGGTACCCGTTAGCTTTCTGGCTGCTTCAGTTCGCGACGACGATCGTCGCCTATCCGTTGGTTTTTTTGCGTCGGCGCGGCAAGCCGGCGACCTGGGTGAGCCCCGATCGAGGGCTCCCAGTCGATCGATAACGGTCATTGAGATAGGAATCCCTTAACGGTTTGGTGAGCCCGCCGATACGATTCTCGTATGGGGGGAATTCGGATCGGTATTTGGGAATTAGCGCCCGGCGTTCAGCGATCTAACTTCTATGCGCTGCTCGGAACCGCCTTTTTCTCAATCGGCTTGCTGACACTCGTTGGCAATCTTCGCCCTTACCTTTTCAACTCGATGCTGGGCATTCCCGATGACATTCAAGGTCGGGTCAGCGGCACGATGGATGTCATCAGTGAAATCCCTGCGCTCTTATTGTCGGGGCTGGTGGGCTCGATGTCCGACCGCCTCGGTCGACGAATCATCTATGGCATGGGATTCGCCATCCTAGCGCTCGGTTATCTGCTGTTCCCACTCGCCCAGTTCAACTGGACCTTATATGCAATGATTTTCATCACGGCCTGCGGGGCATCGCTGGTCTCAGCAATGTTGTCTGCCGTGATCGCCGATTACCCGCAGGAAACCTCCCGTGGCAAGTTGGTTGGCATTTGCTTTTTTCTCAACGGGCTCGGCGTGGCCTCGCTAGTGGGGCTTGCTGCGCAGTTGCCCAAGATCTATCTCGCGCAAGGCATGGATCCGCTCGAGGCCGGTCGCGCCGCTTATTGGACCGTTGCGGCGATCTGTCTCATTCCGATGGTCATTGTGTTGAAGGGCTTGCCGCGTCAGTCGCCCGGTCAACTCGGCGAGAGAGAGCCGCTCCTCGCGACGCTGCGGATCGGCATTGACGCGGCGAAAGACCCCCGCGTTCGATTAGCGTACGCCTCTGCTGCTGTCTCTCGCGCCTCGTTGTCGATCATCAGTGCCTTTTTCTTTTTATGGATGGTGCAGGTTGGTAAAGAGCAGGGTATGACCCCGGCGGAGGCCCTATCGAAGGGCGGCGGCATTTTCGTGGCGATTCAAATCACGGCGACTTTTTGGGCCATGATCGTGATCGCATTCATCGACCGCGTCGACCGCGTGCTCTTTATGACCGTTGCATCGGCGTTAGCGTGTGGCAGTTATGTCTGGTTTGGTCTCGTCGATGATCCCTTCCAGCCTGCGATGTATGTGGCTGCCGTATTGTTGGGCGTTGGCGAGATGAGCGGAATTCTCGCTTCGCAGGCATTGGTGGGGCAGGTGGCGCCAGAACGGGGCCGCGGCGCTGTGATCGGCGTTTTCACTTTGTGCGGCTCAATCGGTATTTTCTTTGCCGCGATTGTTGGCGGCACATTGTTTGACGCTTGGCGTCCCTCAGCGCCCTACGTCGTGATGGGCTGCGTCAGCGGGCTCTTGTGCCTATTGTCTCTCTACACGTGGCGACGCACGGCCTATCGTCTTAATTCATAGACACACATATTCACCGCTGAGGCGAGATTCAAAGATTCGATCGTGCGCTCTCCGGTGATCGTGAATGGAGTGGTCTTCAGCGCATCGATGACGGGCCGTGGTAGGCCGCGCGCTTCGTTGCCGAATAGGTAGCAGTCGAAGGTTTTGAATGACTCATCCCGAGTGCTTCCGCCTTGCATGTCGAGTCGGGCGATTCGTGCAAATCGCGCCTGCAAAGACGCAACGTCGACATCGGTTTCAATGGGAACATGCCAGTGGGCGCCGAGGCTCGCGCGGAGCACCTTGCCGTTATAGAGATCGACGCTGTTGGAAGTCAGCAGACAACGAAATCCTCCAAACCACGCGAGACTGCGCAAGATCGTGCCGAGATTACCCGGATCCTGAATCTCGAAAAGACAAATCACCGTTTCATGCTGCTTAGGATCGGTCGGTGTGACCGGTAGCGTTGGTACAACGGCGACGATGCCCTGCGGCGATTCGGTTTCCGTGAGCTCTGTCATTTGTTTGCTCGAGACCACCTTGACTGGGAGTGTGGTGTCGAGCGACGGATGATCTTCGCTGATGTAGATCGTGCTCTGGCGTAGCTCAGTATGCGTTTTCGATGCCTTGATGAGTTCGAGAACGAGATGCTCTCCCTCAATCAGATAGTGACCGAACTGCTCTCGGTATTTTTTCTGGTGTAGTTTCTTCAGATCGTCAAATTTCATGTCGTTGCGCCATTGATCTCGGCAATGACTGCTTCGGCGACTTTGATGCCATCGACGCCAGCAGAGAGTATTCCACCTGCGTAGCCTGCGCCCTCACCACAAGGGTATAGACCTTTGACATTGAGGCTTTGCAGGGTTTGTGTATCGCGCGTGATTCGCAGCGGCGAAGAGGTTCTGCTTTCGATACCAGTCAAAACGGCATCCTCCCGGTCAAAGCCTGCAATCTGCTTTGCGAAAGCAGGCAAGGCCTCGCGAATGGCGTCGATCGCATAGGCGGGAAGGGCGAGACTGAGGTCACCGAGCGTGACGCCTGGCTTATACGAGGGCTCGACAGCGCCAAGCTCCTTGGAAGGGACATTGCGGATGAAGTCGCCGACGAGTTGGCCGGGGGCGCAGTAGTTACGGCCGCCGAGCTCGAAAGCTTGAGACTCGAGTCTTTCCTGTAGTTCCACTCCCGCGAGTGGTCCGCCGGGATAGTCCTGTTCGGGATCGATGCCAACGACGATCCCGGCATTCGCGTTTCTCTCGTTACGCGAATACTGGCTCATGCCATTGGTGACGACACGACCCGTTTCCGAAGTGGCTGCGACCACCGTCCCGCCGGGACACATACAAAAACTGTAGACCGAACGACCATTAGTTGCGTGGTGAACGAGTTTGTAATCGGCCGCACCCAACGCAGGATGCCCGGCATAACGTCCAAGACGCGCTCTATCTATCGTCGACTGTGGGTGCTCGATACGAAAGCCAATCGCGAAGGGCTTTGGCTCCATGAAGACACCGCGGCGGTGCAACATGCGAAACGAGTCGCGGGAGCTGTGACCGAGCGCGAGCACGACCTGCTTGGCGGGAATGAACTCGCCCGATTCGAGAGTGACGCCTTGCACCTGTCCGGCATCGATCTCGATGTCGACCACTTTGCTCTCGAAGCGGACCTCGCCACCCAAAGCAATGATTTCCTCGCGCATCGTCGATACGACACCCGTCAAGCGGAAGGTGCCGATATGCGGCTTACTGACATAGAGGATTTCTGCGGGTGCTCCAGCGCGCACGAACTCCTCCATCACTTTGCGACCGAGGAATCGAGGGTCCTTGATTTGGCTGTAGAGCTTACCGTCGGAAAATAAGCCGGCGCCACCTTCGCCGAACTGCACGTTTGACTCAGGCGTGAGCACGTTCTTGCGCCATAAACCCCAAGTGTCTTGCGTTCGTCGGCGGACGTCCTTACCTCGCTCAAGGACGATGGGACGATAACCTTGCTGCGCCAAGATCAGCGCGGTGAATAGTCCACAGGGTCCGAAGCCGACGACGATCGGACGTTCCTTTAGTTGAGCGGGTGCAGTCGGCGGTGCTTTATAGCGGGTGTCGGGCGCGATGCGAACGTTCGGGTCGCCAACGTGTCGACGCAGTACGCTGCTTTCATCTCGGACGGTGACATCGATGATGTAGACGAAACGAATGGCCTCGTGCTTCTTTCGTGCGTCGTAGCTGCGCTTGAAGACGCTGAAATCGAGTAGTGAATGAGCGTCGATGCCGAGGCGCTTGAGAATGGCAGCCCGAAGTTCCTCCGGGGTGTTCTCGACGCTTTTTTCGGCGAGAGGAAGCGGCAGCTCGGTTATACGGATCACGCACCATTTTAACGTTAATTTAATGTTGATATTTCGAACGGTGGACGCCTCGCCATGTCATAAATCTCAATAAACGGGGTGTCACATGTCGAGAGAGTCGAGTTCCGCGTCCTTTTCGAAGGGCGCATTGGTGTTAGCGCTGATTCAGGCGTTGGTGCTGTGGTGGCTGCATCAGTCGACCGTCAGCGGTGCTTGGCCAGCGACCCTGCCCGGCGGCTTGTTTGCCGCCTATCTGGTGGCGATCTTCCTACCCCTGACGCTTTTCGTTTTGTGGGCGCGTCGTCACGAGTGGGCGCTATGGCAAGCAAGCGGCGCCTTGGCCGTTTTTTTGGTGCTTGCCGGCTATCAGTCCTTCGCGGATATTCCCGCGTCGTCTGGCGAAGTCAATCTGAGTGAAGATCGCATCGCAGGCTTTCTCCTGCCATGGGTGATCGCCTGGCTCATCGCGCTGCCGATGCTACGGGCGCGTCTAGAGATCGGTCTTTGGCGTACACCCTATGCCGTGCTATTTCGCAGTGCTTGGCGCAGTTATCTGACGCTCGCCGAGTCGGCGCTATTCACCGGCGCCTTCTGGTTGCTCCTGGTGCTTTGGGCGGCGTTATTCGAGACGCTAGGCAACGACTTTTTCAAAACGCTCTTCAATGATCCACGTTTTGTTTATCCAGCGACGACACTCGCATTTGCGACCGCGACTCAAATCATAGGCAGTAGCGATCGCTTCATCGACGGCGTTCTCGATCAACTGCTCGGGCTGATGAAATGGTTACTTCCGCTCGCAGCTCTCATCGTGGTTGCCTTCTCCATCGCGTTGCTCCCCAAGTTGCCTGCCTTGATCGGTAGCGGCGAGCGCATCATCGACAGCGCCATCCTTCTGGCATTGGTCGCTGCAACGCTGCTGCTCTTCAATGCAGCCTATCGCGAGGGAGATCTAGACCCGGGTTACGGACGTTGGTTGCAGCAGGCCTTGCGCGTGGTGCCGTCGCTCTTGGTATTGATTGCAACCACTGCCTTGTATTCGCTAGTTGTTCGACTGATGGAGTTGGGTCTCACGCCGTCTCGATACTGGGGGCTTGTGACGGCCATCTTTGCGCTGCTCTATACACTCGGCTATACCTACGCCGGTCTGCGATCAGGTCCGTGGCTCGCTGCGATCAAGCAAGTGAACTTTGGCGTATCCGTCGTTCTGCTTGCGACACTGCTGCTCAGTTTGACCCCCATTGCCGATCCGCTGCGCTTGAGTGTCGCGAGCCAAATCCAGCGAGCATTGATTGCATCGAGCGCGGAGGCTAGGGCGAGCGCACTGCAATTTCTGCGATTCGACTCGAGCGAACGTGGTCGGACGGCGCTGGAGGCGCTCGCCCGAGGTGAAATTCCGGCTGCCGACCCCGCGCTCGCTGCTCCCTTGCGTGCAGAGGCACGGCAGGTCATAGCGCTGCAATCAAAGAAATCATCGCCTAAAGCCGACCCGACGGCGACACCGGCACGCTACGCAACGTGGCGCTCCACCTTACAGGTCATACCCGCCGAAACACCGATCAGTCCCTCACTGGAGGAGGCGATTCGGCAGGAGTTTTCTGTTTCGGCTTCGGTGCTCGACCCCGGCGGCAATGCACCTGCTCCGCAGCTCGTCTTTGTCGATCTCGATGGAGACGCGGTGCCGGAGGCAACTCTGTTAGCTGGGACGTTGCGCGGCACGCCGCAGCACCGTCGCGACTACCGCGTCTTTCGCGATAGGGATCGGGCTTGGTCGCGCTGGTCCGCTGGCACGTGGCGGTGAAAATTAGCGTATCGTTATCCTCCGGATGACGACTCGCGACTTCGATTACATCATCATCGGTGCCGGTTCGGCGGGCTGTGTGCTTGCCAATCGCCTGACGGCGAGCGGTGAGCTTCGCGTCTTGCTGATCGAGGCGGGTGGTCGCGACATCAACCCATTCATCCACATGCCGGCGGGAATCTCGAAGCTCGTCGGTAACCCGAGGATCAATTGGGACTACTACACCGAACCCGAACCGCAGTTGCTTGGGCGGCGTTTATATTGGCCGCGAGGGCGGGTGCTCGGTGGCAGCAGTTCCATCAACGCGATGTGCTACATCCGCGGTGATGCGCGCGATTACGACGAGTGGGCCGCGCTCGGCGCTGATGGTTGGAACTATGAATCGGTGTTGCCGTATTTCCGCAAGGCGCAACGGCAAGCGCGCGGTGCGTCTCGATATCACGGGGTCGATGGTCCCCTCGGGGTTGAAGACCTGCGTTATCGAAATCCACTATCGAGTGTGTTTCTCGATGCTGCTGTCGAGTGTGGTTACGTTCTCAACGACGACTTCAACGGCGCATCGCAAGCGGGCTTTGGCTTCTATCAAGTGACGCAATGGCAGGCACGGCGCAGTAGTACCGCTGTGGCGTACTTACGCCCCGCTGCACAGCGCCGCAATTTGATCATCAGCACTCATTCGCAAGTGCAGCGAGTACTGATCGAGGGTGAGCGTGCGGTCGGGGTTGAGTTCGCGCAGCGCGGGAAAATGCAGCGTGTTCGTGCCACCCGTGAGGTCTTACTCTGTGGCGGCAGCGTTGCCTCACCGCAATTGTTGATGTGTTCGGGAATCGGTCCTGTCCAAGAACTCGAAGCCTTGAACATCCCGGTGCGAGTCCCGGCGTCGGGCGTCGGTGCGAATCTTCAGGATCACCTCGATTATTGCGTGCTGCAGAAGAGCACCAGCGCGAGTACCTACGATTTTGGCGCCCTGCGCGAAGCCCTTGAGGGTTTGCGTTATTGGTTGACCGGAAACGGGCCCGGAGCCTCCAACATTGCCGAGTCCGGCGGCTTCCTGCGCTCAAGCAGAGCACCGGACGACCGGGCAGATTTGCAGTTTCATTTTGTGCCGGCGCAATTGGACGACCACGGTCGCAACCGTTTGCCCGGGCACGGCTATACGCTGCATGCCTGTGTACTGAGGCCTCGTAGCCGGGGTCGAATCGCTTTGAGATCCGGTTCGATGGCCGATCCGCCGCGAATTTTCGCAAACTACTTGTCCGAGCCCGAAGATCTGCAGGGCTTGATCGAAGGCGTGCGAATCTCTCGAGAGATCTTGGCTGCGGCCTCCTTTAATCCCTATCGCGACGCCGAGGTCTATCCCGGAGCTGGACGTCAATCCGACACGGAGCTCGCAGCTGCGATCCGCGAGAAGGCGGAGACGATTTACCACCCGGTCGGTACTTGTCGAATGGGTAGCGACCCCGAGTCGGTCGTTGATCCGCAACTAAAAGTTCGTGGAATCAAGGGTTTACGGGTCGTCGATGCCTCGGTCATGCCGCGCCTGGTGGGCGGTAACACCAACGCCCCGACCATCATGATCGCCGAGCGCGCGGCCGACTTGCTGCTCGATTCAGTCGCCCGATAGCAGGAATTAGACGCAGTCTAATTCTGTGCTAGCATCGCTCGCCTCGCGATAAGCGATGTTTGGATTCAAGGAGAAGATTCCCATGCGCAACAACCCTGTGTCGTTGTTGGTTGCAGCGGCTCTTTCGTTGACGGCGGCCCTGTCGGGTCCCTCAGCGCAGGCGGCCGGCACCAACAATATGTCCAACGAGTTCTGGTGGCCCGAGAAGCTGGATCTGCGTCCGCTGCGTCAACACGCCGTTGAGTCGAACCCCTACGGTGAGAAGTTCGATTACGCCGCCGAGTTCAAGAAGCTGGACCTCAATGCCGTCAAGAAAGACATCGAAGCATTGATGACGAAGTCGCAGCCCTGGTGGCCGGCGGACTACGGTCACTACGGCCCCTTCTTCATTCGTATGGCCTGGCACAGTGCCGGTACCTACCGCTTGACCGACGGTCGCGGTGGTTCCGATGGTGGTCAGCTGCGTTTCGAGCCGCTCAACAGCTGGCCGGATAACGTGAACCTCGACAAGGCTCGTCGCTTGTTGTGGCCGGTCAAGCAGAAGTACGGTCGCAGCCTATCTTGGGCGGACCTGATGGTTTTGACGGGCAACGTCGCCCTCGAGTCGATGGGCTTCAAGACCTTCGGCTTTGCTGGCGGTCGTGCTGATGATTGGGAAGCGGATCTCGTCTATTGGGGTCCCGAGAACAAGTTCCTCGCCGACGAGCGTTACAGCGGTGATCGCAAATTGCAGAACCCGCTCGCTGCCGTGCAGATGGGTCTCATCTATGTGAATCCGGAAGGCCCGAACGGCAAGCCGGATCCGATCGCGGCTGCTCGCGACATTCGCGAGACCTTCGGTCGCATGGCGATGAACGACGAGGAGACCGTGGCGTTGATCGCCGGTGGTCACACTTTCGGTAAGGCGCACGGTGCGCGTAATCCGGAAGGTTGCCTCGGTGCCGAGCCGGCTGCGGCGGGCGTCGAAGAGCAGGGCCTCGGTTGGAAGAACAAGTGCGGCACTGGCAAGGGTGCGGACACGATCACGAGCGGCCTCGAGGGCGCATGGTCGGCCAACCCGATCGCTTGGACGACGCAGTACCTCGATAACCTCTTCACGTTCGAGTGGGAGCAGACTCGCAGCCCCGCTGGTGCGATTCAGTGGGTGCCGACAGACAAGAGCGCGTGGAGTCTCGTGCCCGATGCGCACGATAAGACCAAGCGTCATCCGCCGATCATGTTCACGACGGACCTGTCGCTGAAGTTCGATCCGGAGTACCGCAAGATCTCCGAGCGCTTCCGCAAGAATCCGGATCAGTACGCCGATGCTTTTGCGCGCGCTTGGTTCAAGCTGACGCATCGCGATCTCGGCCCTCGTAGCCGTTACTTGGGTTCGATGGCGCCGACTGAAGTGTTGACCTGGCAGGATCCGATCCCGGCCGTCGATCACGAGCTGATCAACGATCAGGACGTGGCCGCGCTGAAGACCAAGATCTTGGCCTCGGGTCTGACGACTTCCGAGCTCGTCCGCACCGCGTGGTCATCGGCTGCTACCTTCCGTGGCACCGACATGCGTGGTGGTGCGAACGGCGCGCGTGTTCGCCTCGCTCCGCAGAAGGATTGGGAAGCCAACAATCCGAAGGAACTCGCCAAAGTCCTTGCGGCTTTGGAAGGGATCCAGAAGGAGTTCAACGCAGCTCAGAAGAAGGGCGGTAAGAAGGTCTCGATGGCCGATCTCATCGTCCTCGGTGGTGCTGCCGCAATCGAGCAAGCCGCGAAGAATGCGGGCAACAACGTCACGGTGCCGTTCAAGCCGGGTCGTACGGATGCGTCACAGGCGCAGACCGACGTGGCTTCGTTCAAGCCGCTGGAGCCGACGGCCGATGGTTTCCGTAACTATTACGTGAAAGGAACCTTCCTCTCGCCGGCCGACGCGTTGGTTGATCGCGCCAACTTGCTCACGCTCAGCGTCCCCGAAATGACGGTGTTGGTCGGTGGTCTGCGCGTGTTGAACGCCAATGCGGGTCAGGCTGCTCATGGCGTGTTCACGGATCGTCCTGGAACGCTCTCGAACGATTTCTTCGTCAATCTGCTCGACACCTCGACCACGTGGTCGAAGTCGGCGCAGGGCGAAGGCATCTACGAGGGTCGTCGTGGTGATGCGATCAAGTGGACGGCAACGCCGGTGGATCTCGTGTTCGGCTCGAACTCCGAGTTGCGCGCGATCTCTGAGGTGTATGCGGTCAGCGACGGCAAGGATAAGTTCTTGCAGGACTTCGTCGCTGCTTGGGACAAGGTGATGAACCTGGATCGCTTCTGATCCTCCCGATACCTAGCGTATAAAAAGCGGCGGCACGGAAACGTGCCGCCGTTTTTTTTAGGCGCTGCTGATGGCTCAGACCACTTCCTGCAGTAAGCCTGTATCGACGTCGTAGATGAAGCCACGAGCCGAGATAGCATCGCTGCCATCGGTCGGCACCCAAGGATGATGTCGAATCGCCGAGAGAGTACGACGAACACTCTCGGCCAGACGACCGAGATTGATGGGATCCGGCGGCGAATCCAGCGCCTCGGGCGTGCCACGATAGGCGTGGAACGTCGACGGGCTGCTCGAAGCGACGGCTCGGCATACGAACTGACGTTGAGTGGCTTCCGAGACGATCTTGGCAGATTGTTCGTCGCCCTCTAAAGCGGATTTCAGGAGATCGTCGGTGAAGGCCAGCATGCCGCAGCGGGTGTGCTGTATCACGATGAATTCTTTGGTGTCGAGAAGATGATGTGAAATCAGCAAGCTACGGATGGCGTCTTCGCTCGCCACTCCGCCTGCGTTACGAATGATATGGGCTTCGCCCGTTTGTAGGCCTAGTAAGTCTTCGATGTCGAGACGAGCGTCCATGCATCCGAGGACAGCAACACGCCGAGAGGGCTTAATGGGTTGTTTGCCAGGATGCTGTGGCTTATGCGCTGCTCCACCAGCGGCATAGCGCCGATTATTGTCGATGAGTTGATCCGTGATGGACTGTGACATGGGTTGTCTCCGTAAGCCTGCGATAGGTGGAATTAGGGATTGCGCAGCCAATGTCCGATGATCTCGGCAAAACGAGGCTGCTCCGCAAGGAATGCGTCGTGACCGGCTGCGCTCTCGACTCGCTCGAGTCGCGTCGTAATGCCGGCCGCCTCAAAGGCGTGAGCGATCTGCGCTTGCTCATTGATCGTGAACAGAGAATCTTGTTCGACGCCAATGATCAGGGCCGAGGCAAGCCCTGAGCGTCTAAAGACTTCTGTGGGGTTGCCGTGTTCACTCAGATCAAATAAATCAATGGCTCTCGAGAGTGCGAGATAGCTTTCTGAATCGAATGACTTGGAAAACTTGTCAGCTTGCTGATTCAAGTAGTCCTGCACGGCGAAATCTTGTCCGCTGACCGAAGGCCGTCGACCAAATCGCTCGGCGAGTTCGCCCGCTGAGCGGTAGGTCACGGTGCCGAGCTTTCTGGCTAGGCGCAGTCCGTTGATGGGATCATTTCGAACGGCTTCGCGTTGAATGCTGCGCAGTGCAATGGCATGCGCCGAGGCCGCCATCGTGCCTGAAATGCTGATCAATCGACGGGCGCGATCAGGATATATCGCTGCAAAAGCGAGCACCGCAGAACCGCCGAGCGAGGGTCCCAAAACGACCTCCACTTTGTCGATACCGAGATGTTCTAGGACGGCGACCCCTCCTGCTGCGATATCCTCGATCGAGACCTCTGGAAACTGATTCCCATATCGATTGCCGGTAGCCGGATTGATCGTCGTAGGCCCGCTGGAACCGAAGCAACTTCCCAAAGAATTCACGCAAATGACGTGCAAGCGATCGGTATCGAGTGCGGCGCCGGGCCCGATCATCTGCTCCCACCAGCCAGCGCTCTGATCTACAGGCGATGAGGCGGCATGTGCGGAGGGCGACAGCCCCGTGAAGATCAGTACCGAGTTATCCTTCGCCGCGCTCTGTGTTCCCCAGGTTTCAAAGGCGATCTGACCGCCGATGATTTTTCCGCCGCGGCGAAAACGATACGGCGAGGGCAGCGGTGCGAGTTGGGTTGCTGTCGCTGGCGCGCTCGCTCGTAAGGTCGGTGCGTCGTAGGCCACGGTCAAGGCTCGGGGTCGCTGCCGTCCGGCAGATCGGCAAACAGCGCCGTCGAAAGATAACGCTCACCCGTGTCGGGCAGCATGGCGAGGATGACGGCGCCCTCTTTGGCGTGCTGGGCCACCTTGAGTGCTGCAGCAAAAGTTCCGCCGCAAGATATCCCACAGAAAATCCCTTCCTGCTTCGCCAGTGCACGCGCCGTGCTCAAAGCCTCCTCATCGGTGACCGTGATGATTCGATCAACGACGGTCTTATCGAGCACCTTCGGAATGAAGTCTGGCGTCCAGCCCTGAATTTTGTGAGGAGAAAACGAGTTGCCCGATAGCAGTGCCGCGCCTTCTGGCTCGGTTGCGACGATTTCCACTTCCGGGCGCGCCAACTTCAAAACTTGACTCGTCCCGGTCAGCGTGCCGCCCGTGCCCCAGCCCGAGACAAAATGATCGAGGCGCTTTCCGGCGAAATCGCGCAGGATTTCAGGTCCTGTCGTGCTGCGGTGATAGGCCGGGTTTGCCTCGTTTTCAAACTGACGGGCGAGGAACCAGCCGTGCTTGTTCGCGAGTTCCTCCGCTTTTCTGACCATGCCGCTGCCGCGCTCGGCAGCGGGCGTCAGGATCACTTTTGCTCCAAGAGCGCGCATGATTTTTCTGCGCTCGATCGAGAAGGTTTCGACCATCACTGCGACGAACGGATAGCCCTTAGCTGCGCAGACCATCGCGAGGGCGATGCCGGTGTTACCCGAGGTCGCTTCGACGACCGTTTGACCGGGTCGCAGGGTGCCACGCCTTTCGGCATCCTCGATGATCGCAATAGCTAGCCGATCTTTAACCGAGTGCAAGGGATTGAACGCCTCACACTTGACGAACATCGTCACGTTCGCGGGGGCAAGGCGGTTGATGCGAACGATCGGCGTATTGCCGATCGTGCCTAAAATGCTGTCGTAAATCATGGGGAGCATCGTGGTGCGGCGGGCTTCGAGCCTCCAACACCAGTTCGGTATGTGGTGATAACAGATGCTTATGACGGCAATCGGCAACTGGTACGATCGGCAGCACAAACAACTAAAGAGATTTCCGGGGGCAGCGATGGCCAACCAACTCAAATTGTGGCGTGTATTGTCGATACTCGTGGTCTTGGGTTTGACAGTCCCGGCTCAGACTCGCGAGCACGGCTTTTCGCCAGAGATGTTTCGTCAATGGGTCGATATGAGGGTCGGGCGCGGTGAGCCGGTTTATTGGTATGCCGTGGGCACGGTTTATCGTTCGCCCGATGGCGAACCTCTCATGCGAATGGAGGGGGTTGATGTCGCCCGTTTCGATGCAGGCTTGAGTACGGCGACCGTGGCGCATCAGTTATCCCGAAAGACGTTCATCTATCGCGATCTGGAAACGGGTGCCGTACTGAAGGAATGGCAAGGGAAGCCGTTGCCGCCGATCGCCTATCCCTATCAGTACATCACCTATGAGCTCAAAGGTTCTTCGCTCGAGACCTGGGTAGAGCAGGGCGCGGGTGCAAGAAAGCAGCGTATCGGGCCGGGTCGTGATCTGGCGGCGACGAGAATCGGTGAAACGATAACTTTTTCTGCGCCGCTGTTTTTGGACTTTCCGCTACCCTCTGGGCAGCGTATGCAGTCATTTGAGCACTACGACTTTTTCCGACAACCTGATTCGGCGGGTTTGAAACACCCGAATCAAATTAGTTGGCTTCGTTTTGGCGATCTGCCCGCAGGCATTGGCAAAGGAGTGATGCACATGCTTTCGTGGCGTGTGGATCGCTACGAAGATCTGCCCGAGACGATGCGTCGCTACCTCGAGACTGAGGCGCCGCTTTGGTTGAAGCCGCCAGCCAACATCGAAGAAATTCGCAAACTACAAGAGTAAGGCTTGCGATGTCGCAGCCGTGATCACTCGGTCAGGGTTCTGAAAATCCGATCGAGATATTGCTGCTGGATTTCACCGCGTTTCGTCGCCTCTGACTCATCGGGGATGAAGTTCTCGACTTCGCTCGAGCCAACCAAGCCCTTGCGATCGAGCAAGCGCTCGAGTGTATCGACACGCGCTCGGGTGACGGACAATTCAGCGACGAGCGCGAGTGTGATGGCATAGAGCCGGTCGAGCATCGGATCGTCAGTGAATTCCGGACGGCGCCCACGCAGCGTCGTTGGCTGCGGCGGATTGGGGTCAGCTTTTTGCGGGAGGTGGGAGTACATATCCTTGCTATCCCTCGGCCGTTGATCCTTCGACGGCCTGCCATGCCCCAACGGCATACCACGCGGGCGCGCGTCCGAAATCTTCTTCTGTCGGTTTTGCTGATTGCCACGATGGCGCGACACAGCGCGTTTCAAAGACGAGCTCGCTGTCGAAGCCCGCTTTCGTCATCATCTGCTGCAGATCGCTCTCATGTAGCGAGCTCCAAAATGGCTCATTGTTGTAGCGCCCGTCCCAGTCACGCATGAATTGTTCGAACGGGCTCAGTCCACGATAAGGCGGTTGCTCCAAGTGGATGCAAAGGCCGCCGCCACGGAGCAGTCGATAAGATTCGTGCAGCAGTTTTGGCAACGCATCATGTGAAGTCTCATGCAGCACCATGGTGCTAAATACGAGATCTGCGCTGCCTGCAGGCAGTGAGGTGCGGGTCGCATCTTCCTGTCGAAACTCGATATCGTCGATGCCGAGCGAGCGGGCGCGGGCATGTCCGTAGCGCAGCATCGGTGCTGCCACGTCGATAGCGATGATCTCGGCAGACGGAAAAAGCTCGCGCAGCGGCAAAGTGTTATGCCCAAGTCCGCAACCTAGGTCGACGATGCGTGAGGGGACGAAGGCCGGAAACTCCCGCCGTAGCCACTCGCATAACGCACGACCGGCAGCGTCGTTGTAGGGCCCGGCGCTACCGCCGACGGTGGCGAACATACCGGCGTCGTAGTTGGCGGCGTTAGATACATCGCGTTCTAGCCACTCGGCCGTGTAGCCGCCCTGCATCAGGTGCTGATCGACTCCGGAGACGTAGCGTGGCACATCGAGATTGGGATCAAGTCGCAGGCCGCTCCGCTTGCCGTCAGGCGCGTGATTGAGTTGATCTGCCTTGTCACGCAACGCCGTGCGCTGCCGCCCGACGATCTCGCGTCCGGTCTTTTGGCGCATCTCCATGGTGTTGCGTCTGACGAGGCTCCACGCTCTAAATGCCGGATCCCGCTCCATGGCCTGTCTGACTTCGTGCCGATCGGCAGGCGCCACTCCTTTTCGCTCGAATGCGGTCTTGACGGTCGGGGCTAAACGTTGAGCCGCAAACACGTTCAAGTGGGCAATGGTGTCGAGGCGAGCGCGCTCATCATGCGTGGTTTCGACCAGCATGTCGTGATGGGCGATCTGATGCCAAGGTAGTGGTTGGTGCATATCGCCCATTTTATGGCTGTGCCATATTGCTGAAAAATCGATTATTCAGTATGAATAGTTCGATAAACTCGATATATGAAACATCTCAACTACACCCACCTCTTGTACTTCTGGACCGTCGTTCGCGAGGGCGGGGTAGCGGCTGCGGCTCGCTCGTTGAACCTGACTCCACAAACGATCAGTGGCCAGTTGAAATTGCTCGAAGCTCAACTGCAGGGGGACCTGTTCGAGAAGCAGGGTCGACGGTTAGTGCCAACCGAGCTTGGGCGCATTGCATACGCTTATGCGGAGGACATCTTTTCCCGCGGCTTGGAGCTCGCGAGCGTATTGCGCGGGGCGCGTACGGTCGGGCGACGACCTGTCTCGATCGGCATCGCCGATGCCGTTCCGAAGTTGCTGACGTGGCGGATACTCGAGCCATTATTGAGCGCCGATCCGCCATTTCAACTCGTTTGTCACGAGGCGCCGCTTGCCAGCCTATTGACGGATTTGGCAGCGCACCGATTGGATCTCGTGCTCTCGACCAACGCTTTGCCTGCCGATAGTGCCGTCAAAGCCTATAGCCACCTGCTCGGCGAGTCGGAGTTGGGTTTATTCGGCGTCGCGGCGCTGGCACGAAAGTTGAGAAAGGGATTTCCGCAGAGCGTCGATGGTGCGCCGATGTTGCTGCCCACCGAGAAAAGCGCCAATAGGCGATCTTTGGAGGGCTGGTTTGAGACGCAACAGATACGGCCCTCAATCGCAGCGGAACTTGATGACAGTGCGCTGGTCAAGACCTTTGCCCAGCAGGGTGTCGGCGTGTTTGCGGCTCCGCTCGCCATCGAGCGCGAAATCGTCCACGCTTACGGTGTACAACTGATCGGTAAAGTGGAGGGCTTGAAGGCTCGCTTCTACGTTCTCTCCACCGAGCGTCGTATCAAGCACCCGGCTGTCACTATCATCCGCGAGCAGGCGCAAGCCGGCTTGTTCAACACGATCACTGCGTGAGGACATCATGGACACATCAACACAACGCGCCATCTTAAACATCATGATCCATGCGGCACTCGTCGATGGTCAAAAGTCCGAGACTGAACGCGCAGCCATCCGTGATGTCGCCGAATCCCTGGCGGGTCAGGCAGGCGGCGCCGCTCTCGCCGGTGTTTATCAAGACGTATTGTTGAAGCGAGTCACCTTGCAACAAGCCATCGCGGGCTTGCGCGAGTTGGAACATCGTCAATTGGCGTACGAGATGGCCGTGTGCGTCTGTGATGCCGACGGCGTGCAAAGTCAGGCTGAGCAGGCATTCTTGGGCTCGCTGCGTGAGGCGTTAGTTCTCGCAGCCGATGACCCGGCGCTTGCAGGTGCGGCGCAGGCCGATGTGATCGCTGCGGCGGCTGTTGCGGCGCCCGCAGTCTCCGCTGCGGTGGCAACTACAATCGCAACGTCTAATTCTTCGGCAGCGTCTGCTCGCGATGCCGAGCTCGACAAGAGCATCCTGAATTACTCGATCCTAAACGGCGCGCTCGAGTTGTTGCCGCAGTCTTGGGCCTCCATGGCCATCATCCCCCTACAGGTTCGGATGGTATACAAGATTGGCAAAGCACACGGTATCGAGATGGATCAGGGGCATATCAAAGAATTCATCGCGACGGTTGGAGTGGGTCTCACCTCGCAGTACGTGGAGCAGATTGGGCGAAAATTGATTGGCGGGCTTGTCGGAAAAGCGGCGGGCAAGATGCTAGGTGGGTTAACCGGTGCTGCCACTGGCATGGCTTTTTCGTTCGCGACAACCTATGCGCTGGGGCAGGTTGCCAAGCGCTATTACGCCGGTGGGCGCGTCATGAGCACCGAGCTTTTGAAGCGAAGCTTTCAGGAGATGTTGGGGCCCGCCAAAAATCTACAGCAGGAGTATCTGCCGGCGATCCGTCAACGAGCGAGCACACTGAGCGCCTCGGAGGTCGTCGAGCTAGTACGGCGTTGATCAGCTCGGTCGGGGATCTGTCGGCGCGGGCGAGTCCGGCTTGCGCGTGTACGCACGACAGGGAGAGCCGCTCGTCCGCAGCACTTCGAGATGCGGCACGATGCGGCTCTTGAACCCGATCGCATCGCAGCCATAGGGCATGCCGGGATCCCAGGTGACGCGAAAGTATCGACAGGTCCAGCAGTTGGGGTTGTCGTTCATGCGCTACCATTATCAACGATGTCTGAGCCTCCGATGATCAAACCCAATCCATTCATCAAGCCCCTATCGCGCGAGGCTTTGCCGGAGTTCATGCGGCCTGCTCATGATCGCGCGCTCGCCGTTCGGGGCGACGCTACCTTCATTGATGTGATGGGACATGCGCCCGGCGTCTTCGCTTGGTATGGCGATTTCTACCAGCGCTTGTTCCATGGTGGTCGCGTGCCCGTCGCCATGAAGGAGCTCGCTCGCTATCGGCTCTCGACGCTGCATGGCTGCGCTTTCTGCAACAAGGGGAATCGGCTTGATGCCATGTCAGCGGGTCTGACTGAGGCGCAGCTTGCTGCTATCGATGACTCCGCGGCGCCTTGCTGGAGTGAGGCGGAGCGGGCGGTCATTCGCTTGGCCGAGCAGATGTCGCTCGGCAATTCGGATGGCGTGGTGTCTGCCGAGTTGCACGCCGAGTTAGCGCGTCATTTCGATAACGAGCAGATTTTGGAGCTCGGTGTGACCATGGCAGTGTTGACCGGGATGGCCAAGTTTCTATTTGCCTTTGATCTCGTCGAGCGAGAGAGTTATTGCGAGTTCGGTCGATAAGATATCCGATAGACAGGAGGGGGTCATGTTCGGAGCGATGCAGGAACAGCCGCTGCTCATTTCGCGGTTGATCGAGTTTGCCGCCAAAAATCACTCGGATGCCGAGATCGTCTCGAGACGCGTCGAGGGCGATCTTCATCGCTACACCTATCGCGACGCGGCCGCGCGTGCGCGACAAGTTGCTAATGCTCTCGATCGGCTCGATTTACCAGAGGGCTCTCGAGTAGGAACGCTCGCCTGGAATGGCTACCGCCATTTCGAACTTTATTTTGGCGTCAGCGGCAGCGCACGGGTATTGCACACCATCAATCCGCGACTCGCCCCCGATCAGATCGTCTGGATCATCAACGATGCCGAAGATGCCGTCGTTTGCTTCGACCTGACTTTCCTGCCGATCATCGAGGCCGTGGCTGCCAAGTGTCCGACCGTGAAGCGGTGGGTACTCATGGCCGATTCCTCTCGAACGCCAGAGAAATCAGCGATTCCGAACCTGATCGACTATGAGTCGTGGATCGCGGCCGAGAGCGCCATCTATGCTTGGCCAGAGATCGATGAGCGGACTGCGGCTGCGCTTTGCTATACGAGCGGCACCACCGGTAACCCGAAGGGCGTGTTGTATTCGCATCGCTCCACGTTACTACACGCTTATGCCGGCGCGATGCCGGATGCGATGAATCTCTCATCGAGAGATTCTGTGCTACCCGTCGTGCCGATGTTTCACGTGAATGCCTGGGGCATTCCGTATGTGGCAGCGATGGTCGGCGTGAAGCTGGTCTTTCCGGGTGCCGCCCTTGATGGTAAATCGCTGCATGAGCTGATCGAGAGCGAGGCGGTCACGATGGCAGCCGGTGTTCCCACCGTCTGGTTGGGTCTGCTCAATCACGTTGATTCGATTCAGGGTCGCTTCACGACGATGCGACGAACGGTCATTGGCGGATCGGCTTGCCCCCGCGCCATGATCGAACGTTTCCGAACTCTCGGAGTGACGGTGTTGCATGCCTGGGGCATGACCGAGATGTCGCCGCTCGGCACGCTGAGCACACTCAAGGGGAAGCATCTTGCCGCTTCCGAGGAAGCGCAGCTTGCATTGCTCGAGAAGCAGGGGCGTGCCATCTTTGGCGTTGAAATGAAGATCGTCGATGACGCGGGTAAAGAGCTCCCATGGGATGGCAAGTCGACGGGTGATTTGCTCGTGCGCGGCCCCTGGATCGTAGCTCGTTACTTCAAGAGCGCAGGCGGCGATCCTTTGGTGGATGGTTGGTTCCCAACAGGAGATGTGGCGAGCATCGATCCCGATGGATTCATGCAGATCACCGATCGCAGTAAGGATGTCATCAAATCGGGCGGCGAGTGGATCAGCTCCATCGACATCGAAAACATTGCGATGGGGCATCCGGGCGTTGCCATGGCCGCTTGTATTGCAGTTCCCCATCCCAAGTGGGATGAGAGACCGCTGCTCGTCGTCGTTCGCAAGCCCGGTGCCGACGTGACTGCCGAGAGGCTACTCGAGTTCTATCGCGGCAAAGTAGCCAAGTGGCAGGTGCCGGACGATGTCGTGTTCGTCGATGCCATCCCGCTTGGCGCAACGGGCAAGATGCAAAAGATCAAACTGCGCGAACAGTTCCGCGATCATGTGCTGCCGAGCTGAAGCGGGCTTGTAGTCCGTCGCGTTCCAGTCGCGGCGCATCGAGTGACAGCAGTGCCTCGCCACCAGACTCGCTGAGCCAGTAGCGTAGATCTTGCGCTGTTTGCTCGGGTAGTTCGGCGATGGCATCGAGCGCACGCTGTGCCATCCAAAGCGTGTATGGCATTGCCGCGCGTCGGAACATGCCCTCTGGCAAAGGAATCGCAACATCTTCGAGGATACGCGGCAGCCGCTTGTCTTTGGGCCAGTGAGCTGCAAGCGCGCTGACTTGAGCTGCGATACCCGCAACTTGCGCCCCGAATTCTTCGAACGTGATTCGTAATATCGGCATCAGCGTCGCCGGAATTTCATCGTTCGCAAGCCAACCGGGTGCCGCGCTCTCATCGAGAGATGTCGGCAGATCCGCCATCCGATCGATCCAGTTTCGCAGGTGTGGGTTGGGCGCAATGAGTTCGCGAGCGGGCCACGGGTCTCGACCGAGATGCCCGTACATGGTGCCCATCAACGAGAAGTCGGCGAGACTCGGCTTGTCACCCAGTAAAAAGGCATGCTGAGAAAAGTGCGTCTCAAGCAAAGCCAACATGCGACGCGTCCAAGTCATTAGTAGCTCGTCCTGATCGGGTCGAACCCCGACCGCTGGAAGGTACCCGCGAAGTCGACGTGCAATACGCGCAACGGCACGGCGTTGGATGAAGCGAGGCCAGCCCGGCAATAAGGCGTTACCTGCATCGTGTTCGAATAACGGGTAGTTCTCCTCATGGCGCCAGCGTGTTTGCATGGCAATTGGAATCCACCATTCGTCACCCCAGGCCTCAAGCCAGAGCGAGACGAAGCGCTGACGCGGCGATGTGGGCAGTACCGGTCGGTCTTTGAAACGCGCCTCTATGAATTGCCACGTCTCGGTCGAGTCTTGCATCCAGATGTCGTCGGGCGTTTGCAGCAAGGGCATCGCGACCACGCCGGTTTTGCGTTTGCCGAGCCACATCAGAACCAGCAGATTGACATCAACGTCGTCGAAAGGGACTCGCTTGTATTTCAGGTACGAGCGTACTTTCCCTGCGAAGTAGGATAGATGCCAACCATACATCTGATATTGCGAACTCATAACCGCTTCCAGAACGAGTTTGGTATGTGACGAAAGAACGGTTTGAAGATTCGCCAAGGGAAAGCCGGCACGATGGCCTCGTCACGCCGTTTCTCAATCGCATCAGCCATTTCGCGCGCAGCCTTGTCGGCTGAGATCGCGAAAGGATACTTGCTGATGTTCGGCATGATGTCCGTCACTACGAAGCCAGGCTGAATATCGGTGACACCAATGTCATGGCGGGCGAGCTCGATTCGCGCCGATCGCAGGTACATCGAAATAGCGGCTTTGCTCGCGCAGTAGGCTGCCTGCTTCGGCACGGCGATCATCGAGGCCAAGGAAGAAACACCCACGATGTGTCCGCGACCCTGTCGTATGAAGTAGGCGGCCGCGGCGTCGATGGATGCAATCGCACCGATGACATTGGTCTGGATAATACGAGTCTCGCCTCGCAGATCATCTTTCCCGACGGTGGTGAAAGCGTTGATGCCTGCATTGGCAACGAAAATATCGACGGTGCCGAGCGTTTGAAAGAAGCTTTGCAGCTGAGGCTCTACCGCGCTGATGACATCGACATCGAGCAGGCTGCTCTCCGCGGCCGCAGCGCCGCAGGCTAATGCCTCCTGCTGTAGTGTTGTGAGGGCATCGGCTCGTCGACCGAGCAATCCCAAGCGATAGCCGCGCTTAGCAAATTCCAGTGCGAGTGCTCGACCTATGCCCGAGGAAGCGCCAGTGATGACGATCGTCCTCATGACTTATTTCGTCGACGTCTTGCGAGCACCCACCAGGCCGCGAGGACCAGTACGATTAGACCGAGTATCCATTTCATATAGGGAAGATAAACGAAAAGAAACGCATTGATGGAAACTTGCTTGCGCGGTTCGTAACCGGGCGGCATGGGCAGAACACCGTTCGCTTGTTCGTAGCGGGCGTAAGCGGCGATCATTTCCGCGTAGTCTTGCGGAAGTTCACGACTCAAATCGCGAGTTTCGCCCGGATCCTTCACGATGTCATACAAGCGCCATTGCCCGTCCCCGCTCGGCGGCGGGATGCGAAGTAGCTTCAGATCGCCCCGAAACAGCGCCCCGTGTCCCGCAAGCTCATAGCCTACCGTGTCATCCAAATCTCGATGGCGACGCGTTGGGTCTTGTAGAACAGGCAACAGACTTCGGCCGGTTATCGGTTCGACAGACTGACCCTCGAAGGTATTCGTGTTTGTCGACACGCCTGCCAATTCGAGTAAGGTCGGCGCGATATCTTTGACATGCGTGAAAGAATGATGAATAGCGCCAGGTTTTTCGACGACAGGGCCGGCCATGATCATCGGCACACGCAGCCCACCTTCGCCCCCATGAAACTTGTAGTAGGCAAGCGGCGACGCTGCTGCACTAGCCCAGCTCGGACCGATAACCGCATAGGTACCCGGTTCACCTAGGCGAGCGCGCTCCCAAGTGTATTGCCAGCGAAGCCACATCCGAGCTGACCGAATCGCGAGCGGATCGGATGCCTCCGCACCGTTATCCGACAAGAAGACGAATACGGTGTTGTCAAACTGACCGGTGTTTTTCAGATGAGCGATCAATCGACCAATATGGTGATCCATGGCTTCAGCCATGCCTGCATACACCTCCATACGACGAGCTTCGTACGCACGTCGGCGCTCATCGAGGAGGTTCCAGTTTTCTGTCGTCGGCATCTCCACCATGGGCGTGGCCGGTGGAATCAAGCCCAACGCCGCGGCTCGATCTCGGCGCTCTTGGCGCAAGTGGTGCCAACCGCCGTCATATCGACCGGCGTATCGCTCGACGAATTCTCTCGGGGCTTGTAATGGGATGTGATTAGCTTGGAACGCGAGGTACAGCAGGAAAGGTTTTTGCGAGCCGGCGTCTTGCTTCAGATATTGCAATGCACGATCGACGTAAAACTCGGAAGAGTAGAAGCGAGGCGGCATCTTCGCTTCCTGACCGTCCTCGAACCAATACACTTTGTCAGTCAGGCTGAGGTAGCGTTGCTGCGTATCCCAGTTGTCCGAGCCGCTATCACCCTGCACGAGTGAGCGATCAAAGCCGCGCGCAGGTGGCAGGTTATGCGGCTCCTTACCGACATGCCACTTGCCCACGGCATAACTACGATATCCAGAGCGTTGTAGACGGGATGCGAACGTCACGACGTCTCGTGACAGCACCGTCAGATAGCCGGGTTTGCCGTAATGCTGATGTGGAACGGATTCGCGCATGGCGCCGATGCCCGTTCGGTGTGAATCGACACCGGTCAGCAGCATCGCGCGTGTCGGCGAGCATTCGGCTGAGGTATGAAAGTTCGCGAATCGAATCCCGTTGGCTGCAAGCGAATCGAGGTGCGGCGTCGAGATTTCTCCACCGAACGCGCCGACGTCGGTATAACCCCAATCATCTGCCACGATGACGACAAAGTTCGGGCGCTGTGCTGGCGCTGGCTCTGCCACGCATGCAATTGAAGCGAACGCCGTGATGGCCGCAAACCACGCGAGCCATGGACGGCGGGAACCGACCGTCTTAGTTGGAGAAGTAAACATACTCATCGCCCGGTTCCTGCGGATCGGCGAGTGTTTTGTCGATCGGAATGTAGCCAGCGCCGAGTGAGCGCCACATCGGCGGCACTTGCGAACGATCGAATGCATCAAGCGCAGCGCGCATGGCAGCGACTCTTGCCGGCTCTTGAGCTGCCTTGTTGATTTGCTCGGTGGGATCAACGGCCAGATCGTACAGCCAGGTCTTCGCCGGGCGATCCGTGATCTGTAGCTTCCAGTCGCCATCGCGTACGACCAAATAACGATCCGTGCGCCAGTACAGCGCCTGATGCGGTCGGCCGGCGACTTCGCCGCGAAGATGCGGGAGAAGATTGACCCCATCGATCAGCCGATCTGAGGGCACCGCCGCATCCGCTGCTGCCGCGGCGGTTGAGAAAATATCCAGATGACTGGTCGGAGCGTCGAATCGGCCCTGCGGTAAGCCCTTGGGCCAGCGCAGATAAAGGGGTACGCGTATACCACCTTCGAAGTGGGTGGCTTTCCACCCGCGGAACGGAGCGTTGATTCCTTTGATACCGAGGGTATGCGTACCACCGTTATCGCTGGTGAAGATCACGAGTGTGTCGCTAGCCAGATCAGCCTGATCGAGTGCTTCGAGGACTCGACCGATATTTCGATCGAGTGAGCGAATCATCGCAGCATAAACACGAACCGAATGATCTTTGATCTCGGGCAGCGCATCGTAGTCTTCTCGGGTCGCTTGCAGCGGCGTATGCGGTGCGTTGTAAGCGAGATAAAGAAAGAAGGGGCGATGGCGGTTGTGATCGATGATTTGTAGTGCGTGATCGGTGAAATAGTCAGTCAGATATTTATTGGGCTTAAAAAGCTCGCCGTCGTTAAATCGAACTCCCCACGGATGCGCGGCCCAAATGAAACGATCGAGCGGATCAATCTTCGAGGCTGCATTGACGACATTCGGGTCATCTTCAGGCAAGAACATCGCTGCGCCATAGGGTAATGACAGCGATTCGTTGAAACCGTGAGCTGTCGGTCGAAATTGCGGCGCGTCGCCAAGATGCCATTTGCCGACATGAGCCGTGTGATAACCCGCATCACGTAAAACTCGAGCAAGTGTGACTTCGTTAGTGGGTAGACCCAAAGACTCGAGCGGGGGCTGACCCTGTTCGCGTTCGGGAAAATAAATCGAGTGATGCAGCTGCGGTTCAGAGCGTCGTAGCTGTGTCACCACCTTCATGAAGTTCTTAGCAGTCGGGGTAAACTCGTAACCGTATCGAGTGGGATATCGACCGGTCATGATGGCAGCCCGAGAAGGTGCACAGGTCGGACTGCCCGAATAGGCCGTTGCGAGATTGACGCCTTCATTGGCGATGCGATCGATGTTCGGCGTCTTGACCAGCCCGCCTGCTAAACCACCGTTGAGCGAGACATCGTTGTAACCGAGATCGTCCGCGACGATGAGTACGATGTTCGGCGGACGTTCGGATGTCGTCGCGGCGGGCGCTGAGGGGCCGCGTTGCCACTCGACCGGGCGATAGGCTGCGCTCTCTTCTCTAACGGCATATTCAATCCACGCTAGCGTCAGCCCCATCCGACCACCGATCGCGATGTATGCGCCGGCGAGCACGGCGATCGTGGCGCCAACAACCCCAAGCCATTTTGTCGTTTTAGTCATGAACGCGCTGCCATCAACAGATTTTGTTCAATCATCCACAAGCGGTCTTGTCCCCAAACGGATGGATATCCCACGACACGAAAGGAGGGGACGCCCCATAAGCCCGAGGCAAGCAGCGCTTCGCGGTTCTCGGCTGCCATCGTACGCCAAGCCGAATCTTTCAGGGCATCCTCGACGTCACTCTTTGCTAGGCCTGCGCGTAGCGCCAGCTTCAAGAGTGCCGACCGCCGATGCGTGTCGATCCCTTCGGCGAAGGCGCCAGAGAGAAAAGACGATAGGAACTCCGTGCCGAGTCCAAGTGCTATCGCTCGGTGCAGGATGGCGAGTCCGTCCTCAACGGGTTTACCGACGGGGTCTACGACACTGCCGAAGGGAATCCCGAGACGATCGGCCTCGCGCTTGGTGTCGAGCAGGATGTATTTTCGTTTGGCGAACCCAACCGGTAGCCCACGCATGACCATCGGCAGCACGAATCGCAGCTGCAATTGGGCACCATAATGATCCGCCAAGCGTTTGGCTCTATCGACGGCCAGATAAGTGTAGGGACTACGCAAAGAGCAAAAAAACTCGAGTACCGGTTTTGGTGTCACTCGGTACTCAAGGGTCTCGAAGCGCAGCGGCAGTGGCTCGATCAGCGCTGAGGTTAATGGGCGACGCGCCAAGCCCGCGTCCTGCAAACGTCGCTCCAAGTAATGCAATCGATCGATGCCCCAGTACCACTCGCCTTCGAAGTACATCGTGGCGCCTAAGTAGTGACCTAGTTTCTGTCGCAGGGAAGCGCCAATGTTCGGATCCGTCGTCTGCCATCGCAATTTATCGATGAGCTGAGAATCCGACTTCAAGTGATACGCCGCTGCGAGTGCTGCAGCGTCCCGGATGGACCATTCGCGCAGTCGCTGACGATCAGGCGCAGAAGTATCATCGGGTGGCGATACGCGATGACAATAGAGTTCGATGTGGTAGCGCTCTTGTAGCTGAGGCAGCGTCGCAGCGAGTAGCGCGCTATAGGGATCGTCATCCTGATGAAAATAATGGACAGACGCAGCTTGCTGTCTAGAGCGGCGTCGTATCCCATGCCACCAGCGCGTCAAGTCGCGCCGCGTTGTGCTCGTCAAAGTGCGCGAAAAAGCCCTTGAGATCGCCGCCTTCATGTCGACCGAGACTCAGGGCCGTCGCGTCAAAGTAATGATGTCGCTGCCGACGGGCAAGGTGTACCAATCGCCATCACGTGCCACATCAATAGGGCCCGAAAAAATCGTGGGCGCCTTGCCGAGGAATTCTGGTTTTAACGCCTCGACAGGCAACGGCGGCACGATATGGTGGAGTACGAGATGTCTCACCGAGGCGGCCTCTGCAACGCTCGCTGCATCCTCGGGGCTCGAATGATAGTTGCGAATATCACGCATGATTTGCGCGTAGCGCGAGCGTCCGTGTCGACCAAAACCTTGTTCGAGTATCTGCACGAGCTTCATCGATAGCGCTTCGTGTAGCAGTAGATCGACATCTTTAGCTTCGCGTTCAACGTTCTGACTGCGTCGTGTATCGCCGCTAATGACGATCGTGCGATCTTTGTATCGAACGCGATAGCCTACTGCAGGTGCGATAGGGCCATGATCTACGACGAATGCCGCGATTTGCAGCAAGTCTTCATCAATCAAGACAATACGACCATCAGCAGTTCCGATATCGAATTCGCGCGCGTCGGCACCAAATCCGGATGATGGAGCGAGTTGTTCGCCGTGGTGCTTCGTCCGGTACGATTGATCGAGTTGATACGCTTCTCGAAAGCCACCGACGACCTGTGTCAGACCCGTAGGTCCGTACACTTTGGGTGGTTGCGTTGCGGCAGAGCCAACCCATCGTTGCATGAGTAGCTCGCCGAGTCCGTCAATATGATCGGAGTGATAGTGAGTGAGAAAAACCGCTTCGATCTGTGCAGGGTTCAATTCCATGCGCAACAGTCGCGCGGCAGCTGCTCCACCGGCATCGAATATGAACATTCGAGTGCCCGCGACAACAACTGTGCAGGGGCCGGCTCTATTGGCGTCGGTCATTGGCGATCCGGCGCCGCAGATGCCGACATGTAATCCATCGGGGAGCGCTGCAAGCGGATTTTCGTTGGCCGTAATTCGATCGACGCCACGCTCGATCAAGCGCAGCGCGATGGGGCCACGTTGCCAGTAGAGCAGCGCAACTAGAGCCAGCAGAGCGCCTATTAAGAAGACGAAGCGTCGCTTAACGGACTTGGCCATCAGAACCCCCCGAGATGGAGGGCGAGGATACTACGAGCGCGAATCGCCTGCGGATCAGGCTTTCTGGTCGATCAGGATTCCGGTGAGTTGATCGATATTGCGCGTGATGCGCATCGCCGCCTCGGGGGGGATTTGTCGGACGGTTTCGCCGGTCTCTCGGTCGGAGACAGTGACGACGACCGTAGCGGCATCTTTGTCGTAACCAATATTGATTTCACGACCCTTCGCCGCCAAGCGCTCGTTGGCGCTACGCAGCGATTCTTTGAATTCCTCGATCCGCGCACGCGAGACGGCTTGCGCCGACGTAGATTGCGCCTCTCGATTGGCACGCTCGTTAGCACGCTCCGCATCGCTGCGCTGCATTTCGGCCACGCGCTGCGTGATGGCGACATCGTCCAGCCGAGTCTGTCGGGGGACGCCCGACTCTGGTACACGATTGGTTTGAGTCACTTCCATACGCTTAAGTTGCCTCAAAAAAAGGGCGCTTGTCCAGCGCGGCAGCCCGTCATCAAGGCCAGAGGGCGAAGACCGAGACGGCAAATAGCACACCAATGGAGGCGCGCCGAAACCAGGGTTCGCGGTCGGGCGTCAGGAGCCGGCCACCGGCGAGGCCGCCGAAGTAATAGATGGGAGAGAGGGCGGCGCCGAGGAGCAAATGCTGCGACGTCAGCGAATCGCTAACAGCCATGACCAGTAGGGTGAAGACCTGAATGAGGGAAAAGTAGGCCAGCTGAGTTGCTCGAGCCACTCGCGCCGGGGTTCCGTCGGCCAACAGACCGAGGACAACGGGGGGTCCGCCGATGCCGCCGAGCCCGAATAGAAATCCGCTGGAGCCGCCCAAAGCAACGGTACCGAGGGGTTGTCGGATCGAAAACGGAAATCGCCAACGCGCCAGCAAGGCGAGCGTCGCGACCAGCACGATCGCTCCGACGATTTGGCGTACTCGCTCGACGTCCAGCGCGTGTATCGACCATAACCCGATGGGTGCGGTCAGTAGCGCCACGTAGCAGAGGGGGCGGGCAATGCCCCAGTCCGCCTCCCGATGGATTTCGCGCGCCTGCAGCGCCCCAGCCACGACGTTGACGATGATGACGATCGCGGTGGTGCTGATCGGATCGATCAGGGTCAGCAGCACGGGCGCCATGACCAGTGCGCCCCCGAATCCGGTGAATCCGCGAACGAGTCCCGCGAGCCCGGTGGCTAACAGCGCCGGCAGGATGAATTCCAGTTCCATCGCAGGATTGTTCGACTCAGCGGTAGAGGTGGTAACGGCGCGCGCGTTCGATGAACTCGGTCGGCGTCTTCCAAAGTGGCTCGACATCGGCGGCAGACCAGCGTTGCATGAATGCGCTTCTGATCATCGGGTCGGCGACGACTTTGTCGAACATGTCGTGGCGATCGGTATGTAGAACGAAAGGATTTGATTCCGG
>JBDKJA010000004.1:0-38743 GCA_039796795.1 Pseudomonadota bacterium | reverse complement strand
GGGCACGACGCCTGTGGCAGCGGCCGTAATCGTGGCTTTGACGGCCACATCGACTCCTTCCTACTCACAAGGCCTCGAAGAAATCGTGGTGACGGCGCAGCGTCGCGAGACAGCGCTGCAAACCACACCGATCGCGATCAGCGCCTACGGCGGTGAAGCTTTGGCCGATGCCAAGGTCTTCTCGGCGAACGATCTTGCGGCTGCCGTGCCGGCGTTCTCTTTGACCGCCAACACGCCGCTCGACGTCGAGCTCAATATTCGCGGTATCACCAATACGCGCCTGGATTCGCCCTCGGCGGACCCCTCGGTCGGCACCTTCGTCGATGGCATCTACATGGGTCGTACAGGTGATCTCAACTTCGATTTCTATGATCTCGAGCGCGTTGAAGTCATCCGCGGCCCGCAAGGCGTGCTGCTCGGCAAGAACGTGGTCGGTGGTGCACTCAGCATCATGACGGCGAAGCCCAAGTTCGATCAGTCGGGCTCGCTCACGGTCGGCTACGGCAACTACCAGAGCAAGCTCGTCAGTGGTTACGTCACCGGCGGTATGACCGATTCGGTCGCCGGTCGTTTCTCGTTCCAGTACCGTGGTCGTGACGGTTTCGGTTACGACAAGTTGCACGATCGCGACGTGGAAGATCTGTCGTCAGTGCAGATGCGCGGCCAATTTCTCTACGACCCGGAAGATTCGGATTGGACGGTGCGCGGCATCTTCAACTATTACAAAGACAACACCAACGGCATCAACGTCGTGGCGGTTGAAGGTGGCACGCCGAGTTGTGAAACGAGCTACCTGCGTACCAACTGCACCCGTCCTTGGAGCAACTTGCGTGCGTACCTCGGCTTGACCGACCCGCGCGTGAACGTGGCCCAGAGCGTGCAGTACAAGGGCGACACCAAGCCCACCAATCAGTTCATGCGTCGCGATGGCTACACCATGACGCTGGACGTGCAGCGAGACTTTGAGGACTTCGCGTTCAACTCGCTCACCGGTTACACGCACGGTGACAGCGCCCAGTCTTACGATCAGACCGGCGCCGGTCCCGAGGCCCTCGGTTGGAGCATCACCAACTGGCAGGCCTACATGGCCTACATGAACAACCGTTACGGCACGCGACCGGCCACGTCAAACAACGGCCAGTTCCTGTTTGCTCAGCCGGTTGCCGAGGCCGTCAAGGCGTCGCAGTTCAGTCAGGAGTTCCGACTGACGTCAGCCAATCCTGACTCGAACATTGATTGGATCGTTGGCGCCTATTTCAAGAAAGACGAGATCGACAAAACCGACCGCTTCATCGGCGAGAACTTTCTCGGCGCTCTGCTGACGGGTGGCAACAATCCGCTCTCGACGCTCTCGGGCGAGAACAAGTGGATCAACCAAGGCGAGATCGAGAACGTCGCGGCTTTCGCGAGCCTTGGCTGGAAGGTCAGCGAGACGGTGAAGGTCAGTGCCGGTTTGCGTCATACCTCGGATAAGAAGTCCGGTGTGGTGCAGGGCATCGTCGTGGCGACCGGAGATCGCTTCAATCCGAACGATCCGCGGCCGAACGTGACGATCGAAGGTCTCTGCCGTCGTCCTGACGGCACGGCGGTGAGCCCGACTCCGGCGACCTGTACGGCGCCGAACAAGTGGGTTTACGCTGCCGGCGATAGTTTCACCACGCCGTACTCGGCCAAATGGAACAAGCTGACGCCGCAGGTGACGGTCGACTGGTCGCCGAGCGAAAACACCTTCGTTTATGCGACTTTGGCCAAGGGCTTCAAGGGTGGTGGCTTCGACGATACGCCGGCCAATCCGGCGCAGGCTTCGATTCCCTACGATCCTGAAGAGGCGACCAACTACGAAGTCGGTTTCAAGACCACGATGCTCGATCGTCGCCTGCGATTGAACGCCTCGGTCTTCATGATGGATTACAAGAACCTACAGGTCACGCAGACGAACGCAGCCTGTCTTTGTAACCTGACCGACAACGCGGCGAGCGCCGATATCCAGGGCGTCGAGGCAGAGTTGGAGTTCCTCGCAACTGAAGCGTTGCGTCTCTCGCTCGGCGGTTCGTACGTCAAGACGGAGTACGTCGACTTCCTCGAGACGGCGATCAACCCGACTACGGGGACCCGCCTCGACAGCTCGGGCAACCAGCTGCAGCGTACGCCGGAATCGCAGTTGAGCATGGGTGTCGATTACACGACCAACTTTGGTGCGTGGGACGACGCACTCAAGTTCAGCGTGAACTACAACTGGCAGAGCGACCTGTTCTGGGCGACCGACAACATTGCCACTGAGCCGTCCTACGGTCTGATCGATGCGCGCATCCAGCTCGCACCGAAGGATGTCGATTGGTCGGTGTCCTTGTGGGGTAAGAACCTCTCGGATGAGTTGTATCGTGTGAACATCATCTCGTTCTTCGGCGAGGAAGTGTCGCAGTTTGGTCCGCCGCGGACCTACGGCCTCGACATCGCCTGGAAGTTCTGATGACTTGAACGAGAAGGCGGGGTGCTCAGAGATTGAGCACCCCGCCTTTTTCTTTGTTGAGTCGAATCGTGGGTGATTGCTCTCGTGTTGGGGTAGTGCCATGAGTGACGTGACTGCCATCTGCCGCTTTTGTCATGCGACCTGCGGTTTGGTTGCCACCTTGGAGGATGGGCGGATCACCAAACTCATCGGTGATCTCAAGAATCCGATGTACTCGGGTTACAGCTGCATCAAAGGCCGCAATTACCACGAGTTCCATTCCTCTCCCGATCGCATTCTGCAGCCGCTCAAGCGGAATGCGGGCGGTCAATTCGATCGCATCGCCAGTGCCGACGCGCTAGCCGAAATCGCAGCCAAGACGAAGGCCATCCTCGAACGTGACGGACCGCGTTCGATTGCGATGTATGGCGGCACCTTCAGTCACTTCTGCCCGGCTGGTGTCATGCTGCGTGAGGCGTTCATGGATGCCATCGGTTCGCCGATGCGCTTCTCCAATGCCACGATCGATCAGCCAGGCAAGCCGATATCGATGGCCCTACATGGTAAGTGGGGTGCCGGTCCGCAGGACTTCGCGGACGCCGACGTGTGCTTGTTAGTCGGCGCCAATCCGCTCGTCTCCATGTGGGGTGGCATTCCGTCCTTCAATCCCGCGAGACGCTTACACGAGGCTCGTAAGCGCGGCTTGAAGTTGATCGTCATTGATCCGCGTCGATCCGAAACGGCGCGCAAGGCAGACCTGCATCTGCAGTGCCTGCCTGGACAAGATGTGCCGCTGCTCGCTGCGATGTTACGGGTCATCATCAAAGAAGGACTGTTTGATCGGTCTTTTGTTGAGACGGAAACGGAGGGCTTCGATCGGTTGCGCGAAGCCGTGGCGATGTTCACGCCCGAGCGGGTTGCGGCGATCGCCGGTGTTTCAGCCGACGACATCGTTTCGGCCGCGCGCCTGTTCGCATTGGCTAAGCGCGGCAATGCCACGAGTGGCACAGGCCCGAGCATGGCGCCACATGGCGTACTCATGGACTACCTGGTACTCGCGCTCAATACGATCTGCGGGCGCTGGGTGAAGGCCGGCGAGCGTATGCCCAACCGGGGTGTACTGTTTCGACAGTTCTCAGGTGTTGCGCGAGCGGAGAAGCCGCGTGTCGCGACGGGGTTCGGTGAGGCGTTGCGAGTTCGGGGGCTCACTGATACGGCCGCCGGCTTGCCAACGGCGGCGCTCGCCGATGAGATCTTGACGCCAGGCGAGGGGCAGGTTCGGGCGCTGTTCGTCATCGGGGGCAATCCTCTGCTCTCATGGCCAAATCAAGAAAAGACCCGTCGCGCCTTGGAATCTTTGGAGTTGCTCGTCGTCATCGATCCGATGCTGTCGGCGACGGCGCGTCATGCGCACTACGTTATCGGCCCACGATTTGGTTTCGAGTCCCCGGCCATCACCTTCGGTAATGAGGGTATTACCGTCTACGGCTTGTCTCTGGGATATCCCGAGCCGTATGCGCAGTATCAACCGACGCTCATCGAACCGCCCACTGGTAGCGATGTGCTTGAGGATTGGCGAATATTCTTTGAGCTCGGTCGGTATATGGGGCTCCCGCTCGCGTTTCGCGGCCAGCCCTTGGATATGACCTCACCCCCGACAACCGATCAATTGCTCGAGGCATTCGTAGCGAAGAGTCGGGTGCCGCTCGATGAGATCAAGCAACATCCGCATGGCGCGATTTTCCCTGATCCGAAGCCACTTGCAGATCCGAAGCCGAGCGATTGGCCTCACCGCTTACAGCTCGCCGCTGCCCCGATGATGCAAGAGTTGAATGAGATCGGCGCGGGCTTGCCATCGCGCGCCACGGTGGGAGATCAGGAGTATCCGTGGTTGCTCGTGACGCGACGTGAGCATGCTGTCTACAACTCAGTCGGGCAGCGCTTGCCTGCGTTACGAAAGCGACTCGCGTACAACCCGGTCTATGTCCACCCTGAAGATGCCGGGGCGCTGGGTCTCGCCGACGAGATGCCGATCGACATCGAGTCACGCCATGGACGAACGCGGGCACGGGTTCGCCTGGCCGATGATATTCGGCGTGGCGTGATTTCTTTGGCGCATGGATTCGAGGAGGCGAACCCGGCCGCGCTCATCGACGATGCCAGCAGCTTCGATGCGTTGAGTGGTCTGCCACGGATGAGCGCTATCCCCGTGCGCCTAGTTAGGCCGGACGAGCGAAGTCGTTAGTGTCTAGCGCTCTTAGCGCACGACGACGAACGTTAGAGACGTTCGCGCCGCAATCGAATGCCCGCTTTCTCGCGATCCCAGGTGTCGGCCGTAACGCCTTCGTCGCGAAAGACGACTTTGCGCGGCTTGTTGGTCTCGGTCTTTGGGATGTCGTTCACGAGCCGCACGTACCGCGGAATCATGAAATAGGCGAGTAGGGGCTGAAGAAACTCGATGAGTTTCGCCGGGTCGAATGAATGACCCGCTTTGGGTTTGATCACGGCGAGTACATCCTGCTCAGCGACCTCATTGGCAACACCCACGACAACCACTTCGTCGACCTGGGTGAACTGCCGAATCGCATTCTCCACTTCAAAAGAGGAGATATTTTCGCCGCGCCGGCGGATGGTGTCTTTGATGCGATCGACAAAGTAAAACTTGCCTTGATCGTCTTGACGGAAGAGATCTCCTGTGTGGAACCAGCCGTTACGCCAGGCGCGAGCCGTCGCCTCGGGCAGACCGTCGTAGCCGGCGTTCATATTCCAAGGAATGTCGCTGCGACAAATGAGCTCACCGATCTGTCCGCGCGGCACTTCGATGTCATTTTCATCGACCAATCGACACTCGATGCCGCTGCGGGGCCAGCCGCAGCTGCCATCGGGCGGCGCGTTCATGTCGGTCATCAATGGCGTCGACACTTCGGTCATGTTGAAGCCGGTCAGATAGTCGAACCCGAAACGCTTCGCAAAGGCGATGGTTTCGTCGTTGACCGGGAACATAGTGATGTACTTGAGCGGATTGTCGACATCATCGGCACGCGGCTCGGCTTTGGCGAGAAAAGCCGCCATGACGCCGATCAAGCCGGAAGTGGTGCTGCACCGACCTTCTCGTACCTGATTCCAGAACTGAGTTGTGCTGAACCCGTCGACGAGATAAAAACTGCCCGACCGTACGAGAGCGCAGCTAATCGAGCTCGTGCCGCCGACGTGGAACATCGGTAAGTTGATAAGGATGCCTTCGCCCTCCTGAAGGTATCCATAGTTGACGACCGCCGTGGTGTAACCCTGAAGGTAAGGCGACAACACGCCCTTGGACGGGCCGGTCGTACCCGAGGTGTAGATGATGCTCTGGATGTCCCAATGCTCGATCGGCGTGTTGTCATCGAGCAATGCTGCATCACCGAGCAGTGCATCAATGTCGGTGAACACCTGCTGCAGTTTGGGTGTCTGAAGGCCCTGCAGACGTTCCGTGAGACTCGGATGCGCCAACATCACTGCGCCGCCCGCTGCATTGATGACGTGTTCGAGAACTTTGCCCTTATAGGCCGTATTGAGCGGAACGTAGATGGCGCCGAGATAGTTGATCGCAAACCACGCTAGAACGATGGGTCGGCCACTCGGGAGCCAAACGAAGACGCGATCGCCCTTACGAACACCTCGCGCCTGCAAGCCTTGCGCAAGTCGACGCACTTCGTCGCGGCACGAGGCATAAGTCCATTGCGTGCCATCTTCGAATCGAGCGAAATGGCGATCCGGAAACCGCGCTGCTCTGCTGTCGAGCATGTATCTGAGGACGCAATCCTCCCTTGCGGGAGTGGTTGCGCTGAACCACGAGGGGCGATGCGGCGCGCTCATCGGGCGATCAAGCCTGCAGTTGTTTCAGCAGCGTCGCCATGTCGAAGTAATCGCGCCAAGAGCAGATCTTGCCGTCGCGGAAGCGAAATACGGTCATGAAGGGCAGACTGATCGGCTTGCCGTCTTTGATGTAGTTCTCGATACCCTCGAGCATGCCTACATCGTCCTCGATCGCGATGGCGTGAATATCGTAGCGTTTGTCGGTCATGCCTTTGGCGAACTTGTCGAGAAACTGCACGACCGCCTGCTTACCGAGCAGGTCTTTGCCCGGCATGATGCCCGCAACGACATCGTCGGTGCACAGCGCCATCACGGCGGCAACGTCATCTCGCACCCAGGCGGCGTAGTACTCGCGGATGGTATCGGCGTGGCTCATGTGTGTCCCCTCTTGCACCGATGCGGCGCTACGTTCAGGATAGAAGCATTAGGTTCTGTTGTGCAAGTCACCTGAACCTCGGCGAGGGGGAATTCAATTTGGCACGTGTGCAAATGCCCACGGTCGATCAGGTGCGAGAGCTTCCGGAGCTCGTGCGCCATGTCGTGCCGGCATCGTGGGAAGACCTGAACGGGCACGTCAACGTCCAGCACTACACCGCTCTCTACGACATGGCGGGATACCCGTTCATGGACATGATGGGGATTAGCGCGGAGTACGTCCGAGACAGTCGGGTTGGCATGTTCGATCTCGAGCACCACATCTGGTTTCTCGACGAGATGCATGTCGGCGATGTCGTCACAGGGCATGCCTGTCTCGTGGCGCGCGGACCAAAGCGGGTGTTGTCCGTCATGTTCATCATTGACGAGACCCGTAATCGACTGGCGAGTGTGCTCGAGGTCATCTCGACCACGGCGGATCTGGACGCGCGTCGAACGATGCCGATACCCGAGCCGTTGGCGATGCGTATTGACCAGTTGATCGCAGAACAAAATTTACGCAGTTGGAAGGCGCCGACGAGCGGCTCCTTGAGCGTTTAGGGGGGGGTTATGGAAATGCATCAAGCTTTGATCGATCTGTTCGTGGTCGTCGCGTCCTACATCATGATTTCGTTCATCGTGGTGTGGGTCATCGGGCTTGCGATCAAGGATTCGAGCATCGTCGATATCTGGTTTGCGCCCTGCATCGGTATCGCCGCGGTGATTGGCTATTACCTAGCCGAGGGTGCCGAGCCGCGACGCGAGCTCGTCATGATCCTCGCGGTATTGTGGGCGGCTCGCTTGGGCGGTTATCTGTTATGGCGCAACTGGGGCCGAGAAGATCGCCGCTATGCGCGTCTTCGTCAGCACGTCGAATCCCAGGGCAAGAGTTACGCCTGGCATAGCCTCATCCACGTGAACATCTACCAAGGCATCACCGTGGTGATCATCGCCATTCCGTTTATTTTTGCGCAGGTGGCAACGGAGCCCGTTGAGCTTGGCGTATTGGCGTATGTCGGCTCAGCCTTGGTGCTGTTTGGAATCGCCTTCGAGGGATTGGCCGATTTGCAGCTCACTCGTTTTCGATCGAATCCGGCTAACGAAGGGCGCGTGCTCGATACTGGCCTGTGGCGCTATTCGCGGCACCCGAACTATTTCGGCGAGTGCTGCGTATGGCTCGGCTTCGGTTTGATCTCGGCCGAAGTGCCGTGGGGCTGGATCGGTCTCGCTTCGCCGGCATTCATGATGTGGGCCATTCTCGGCATGATGGGCAAAGAATTACTCGAGCGTCGTATGCTGAAAAAGCGCCCTGAGTATCAGGACTACGTGCGTCGGACGAGCGGTTTCTTTCCTTTGCCGCCGCGTGACTGAGTGCGTTTGCGGCGTGGCGTCGGGTCGATGATGACTTCGACGTCATGCGGATCAATGGCTTCGCCGCAGCTACCGCAGACGAGGCGGGTGCGAAGCCGATGATCGCAAGACGTGTGCATCATCTTGATGCTGGGTCCATGTGGCGAAGGCATCCATCGGGAGCCCCACTCATGCAAGGCGAGCGAGAAGGGGAACAGATCGAAGCCCTTCTCCGTCAGACGATACTCGTAGCGCGGTGGTTTATCTTGATAAAGATGCTGCTTGATGACTCCGGCCGACAACAACAAGCGCAATCGGTCTGCGAGGATGTTAGTGGCGATGCCGAGAGCGGAGTTGATATCGTCGTAACGATGCAGGCCAAAGAAAAGCGCTGCGAGCAACAACGCGGTCCATCGATCCCCGACCGTATCGACGGCATGGAACATCGTGGTATCGACACCTTCGGCGTGGCTCGTCGCAGTCGCGCTTTTGCGTCGACGAGTCGATCGCTCGGCACTGATCGGGTAACGGGCGCCAGGGCCCGGTGCCGAGGAAATATCCTGCAGTCGCACGGGCTCATCGCAATGCATACAGGTGAGCGTTGGTTCGAGGTCGTGGCCGCAGCGCCGGTGTCGGATACGCGGCGGCAAACCGTGTTCGCCAGCCCAGCGATGTTCCCAGCGCCACATGCACAGCGCCACCGGGTAAAAACCCAACCCCTTTTCGGTGAGTCGATACTCGAGACGACTTGGGGCTTTACCGTACGGCACCCTATAGAGAACGCCGTGTTCAACGAGCGCATTGAGACGTGCCGTGAGCGTGCCGCGGGCTGCCCCGGTGCGGCGCCTGAGATCTTCGAAGCGGCGGATGCGAAGGAATGCATCGCGCAGAATCAAAAACGACCAGCGATCGCCGAGGGCTTCAAGCGCACGAGCCCCTTCACCGCTGCGCAGCAGGTAGCGGATCGTGTCGATGTTTTGTGGCAATTTACTGCGCTGCATGGCGGCAGTCAGTTTAACACCCGAGGAGTGATCAACCGATGACGTGGCAGCAGTTGAAGAAAGTCTTGGCGTTCTACGGTCGTTTTACCTTGAGTTTTACCCAGGTGGGCTATCTTGCTCGACGACTGTTTTGGCCACGCTTCACTCCCGACTTCCGAGGGCAACATTGGTTAATCACGGGCGGCTCAGGTGGTCTCGGTCGACAGATGGTCTTCGAGGCTCTTCGCGGTGGAGCGAGTGTCGTGGCGGCGGCGCGTAGCGAGAGCAAGCTCGCCGAACTCCGTGCCGATGCGGCGGCGGCGGGTTTGAGCGGGCTCGAGACCGAGTGCTGCGACTTCACCTCCACGGCCGACACCGAACGCTTGATCGAGAGACTCATCGCTCGTGGTCGACGCTTCGACGCGTTGATGAATAACGTGGGTGTGCTCAATGACGATCTCATTATCACGAGTGAAGGGCGCGAGGCCTCATTCGTCTCCAACCTGCTCTCGCATTTCCAACTCACCGAGGCGCTGATTGCCAAAGAGATACTCGGCAAGGGCAGCGTGGTCGTGAACGTGACCTCGGGCGGCGGCTACAACGTGCCCTTGATGACCGGCACGATGAACATCACCGATCCGAAGCGCTACAACGGCACTATTGCCTATGGATTTCATAAGCGTGCACAAATGGTCCTCAACCAGTATTGGCGTGACACTTACGGCAACCGAGGTATCGGCTTCTTCGTGATGCATCCAGGTTGGGCCGATACGGCCGGTGTGAAGCGCTCGCTGCCGCGCTTTAGAAAAATCCTCAAGTCGATCCTGCGAGATGAGAAGTCGGGTGCCGATACGGCAATTTGGCTCGCTGCACAGCGGCCATCGCAGCCTGAGGAAGAAATCGTGTGGTTTGATCGCAAAGTGCGTACCGCACATGTCTATCCGCACACCCGCGCTACGCGCGAAACGCCGCAATCTTTGGTGGCTTGGCTCGAAACCGAGCTCGCCCGTGGGCCGCGTTGATTCGCCGGCCTCACGGCGAATAGCGATTTCGGTGGTCGAGCTGACTCAGGGCGCTGTGTAGACGGTCTTGCCGCGCGCGATCGTTTCGAGCACTTTGAGCTTCAGCAAGTTTTCGGGATCCATGACAAGCGGATCTTGATCGACGATCACGAAGTCGGCCTGCTTGCCGGGTGTTATCGATCCTTTGCGCGCCTCCTCGCCGTATTGGTGAGCGGCATCGATGGTGATGCCCGCGAGCGCTTCTTGGATGCTCGCTCGTTGCTCGGGGCCCAAGACCTGGCCGCTGCGCGTGCGACGCGTTGTCGCCGACCATAGAGTGCGGATCATGTCGGGCGGTACGACGGGTGGATCGTTGTGCAGCGTATAGCGGATGCCGCGTTCCGTCGCAGAGCGGGTCGGGCTAATTCGCGAGGCACGTTCGAGCCCCAGAGTCTCGTCGCGATGCCAATCACCCCAGAAGAAAGTGTGACTGACAAAGAACGACGGGGTGATTCCGAACTTGGCCATCCGATCGAGTTGGTCATCTCGAACCGTTTGCGAATGAATCATCACGATTCGCGGTCGTTCGGCGACGTCAGCGGCTTCGACCGCATCGATCAAGAGTTCAGCAGCCGCATCGCCATTGGCATGCGCCAACAGAGGCACGCCCGCTTGCAGCGCCGCAGCAACCGCTTTTTTGACGGCAGGCTCCGGCAAGCTCGGATAGCCGCGGTAAGTCGCATCACGTCCCGCAGGTGGTACGAGATAGGGATCGCGGAGGAATGCGGTTTTACCTTGGGGTGAACCGTCGAGAATGAGTTTGACGCCATCGACTCGAAATCGATTCTGATATTCGCCGGATAAAAAATCTTTCGGGAGCGCATTGCCGATGGGCGACCAGTAGCGATACGCGACGACGTCGAGATTCAGCATCTGACGCTCGGCTGCCGCCTGCAGCAGCTGCAAATTCTCCGGATTAGCGCCGCCGTCTTGAACCGTGGTCAGTCCCATACTGGCGAGATAGTCGAGCGTCTTACGTAGACCGCTCACCGCCTCGGCGGCGCTCGGTCGCGGCAGTCTCGCGAGTACGGCGTAGTGCGCCATCTCTTCGAAGACGCCGTTTGGCTCGAGCGAGCCTGCTCGACGGCGATAAACACCGCCCGGGGGATCGACGGTGGCACTCGAAATATCGAGTAGCGACATCAGAGCCGAATTGCCGACGCTCAAATGCCCCGATACATGAACGATCGCAATGGGGTGTTGGGTGGAAATCGCATCGAGATCATCGCCCGTCGGGTGACGCTTTTCTTTGAGTAGCGAGTCGTCGTAGCCGACACCCACGATCCACTGACCGACCGGAATGCGCTCGCGCTCGATGTGTTCTCGCAGTGTCTGCTGTAAATGCCCGATATCGTCTACCGGCCCCACGGGCGGCGGAGCGAGATTGACGAAGTTGATATAGGCGGCGGTGGCGGTCAGATGGCCGTGCGCATCAATGAAGCCGGGCAACATCACGCGATCGCCCAATTCCACGACACGGGCTGCGCCGGCGTGAGTGCGTCGTAGTTCGGTGCCGCCCACCGCGACGATGCGTTCGCCGTCGACGAGGACCGCCCCGGCAACGGGACGCGATGCATCCATCGTGACGATTCGACCGACGTAAAGTGTCGTTTCGGCGAGTGCTGCCTCGAAGCTCGCCGCCAAGAGCAGCAGCGCAGCCATTAGGCTGCGCTGCCAACGACTCAGGCTGCCGCGCGTGATGGTCGCGCTGCCGCGTTCGGCCACAGATCCCGACCGTAAAACCAAGCGGCATGGAAGCCAGCCGGAACTCGTCCGGGCAGTGCGATGCGCGTCATGGGGCCTGCGGTGATGTTCTTGGCGTCGAATATCCATGCTTCCGACTGGTAGTCCGCGATGTTCGTCGCGAGTGTAACGCAGTAGCCCTGATCTTCATCGCCGCCGCGGGTGCTCTTCGAGAAGGTGGTTTCACTCGGGAACCAGCCGCGAGGATAGTGGTAGATCTCGCGCGTGCCTTTCTGGTGATCGTATTTGACGAGACCCTCGAACGCGAGGGTTTGCAGGTCTGTGGGGATCAGCTGGTGATAAGAGTAACGACTCTTAACACCATAGAGGTCCATATCGGGCAAGCAAAACTCGACATTGAGATCGTCTAGTTGCTCTTCGCTGCACTCGCCGGTTTTGACGTTCATACGCCAGCGGCGCAAGTGCCCCTTGTAGCGAAGATAAGCGAGCATGGAGCCGAGCGGACCTTCGGACGGATCACGCTTGATCGTCGGGTCTGGCTGGAAGCAGCCGTCCATGACGATCCAGTCGCCTTCTTCCCAAGCGTTGACCATGTGCAACACGTAGCCAGGCTCGAACTCGAACCAGCGCACCTGTTCTTGTGTGCCGTAGCGCGGCATGACGCCAAAGCGGCTCGGAATATCGCGGCGGAATTGCACGACGCGATGTCCGGTCTTGCGTAGCAGCGCCGGATCGTGGAACAGCGGGAAGTCGTGCAGGATCGTGTAGTTCGGCGTAATCGTCGTGTCGTGCGGCAGACGCGGCCCCGGCAGGTCGATGCGGGTTTTATGTTTGACGCGGCCGTCCGGTCCGATGACGTAATAGGTCAGCCACGGTTGAAAATCAGCGTAACCGTAGTTGATGTACTCGTTGGTGCGTACGTCGACCTTGCCATGCGCATTCATGGAGGTGTCGAGCCCGCCATGGAAAGTCTCTTCACCACTCGTTTCGAGTGTCAGCGGGTCGAGTGCATGCACGCGACCCGAGTTGTACCAAGCAGCCAACAATTTTCCGTTGTGCAAATTGAGCGTGGTGTTCGCTGTGTCTTTGCAGTAGTCGGGATTCATGGCGGCGCTCTCGCGACCTGCTACCCGCGAGATATCGTACGGCCCCATGATGCCCGATAGCTCGACGCGACCCTGCTCGATCTCGTCATGCAATGCCCGAGTTTGGGTCCACTTGCGGATGTAACTCGCACGACCGTCGCGGAAATACATGCCGTGCACCATGCCGTCGCCATCGAACCAGTGGTAAGGGCCCTTGGGCTCAAAGATAGGGTTCGGGCCCTGCCGCATGTAGGCACCGAACAGATCGTCGGGCACCGTGCCGGCGGTGACCTTGAGATCGACCGCCGTGACCTCGGAGACCACCGGTGTGTAAGGTCCGTGCAAATACGGGTTTTCGATGCCATCGACCCAAGTCGGACGATCAATCGGATCTTGCGTGCTGATGTCGGTGTACTTACGCATGGATGCTCTCCTTAGGAAGCCCGCTCGACGACGAAGCTGACGGTGGTGGTGGCGCTGCCGCCTACGTTGAGAGTGGCAAAACGTTCGGCGTTCTCGACTTGATAGGAACCTGCCGTACCGGTGACCTGCTTGTAGCAATCGAGCAGCATGCGCACGCCGGTCGCACCCACGGGGTGTCCAAGACCGATGAGGCCACCGCTTGGATTGACGGGGATGCGACCACCCATCTCGATATCGCCATTTTCAATCGCCTGCCAGCTTTGTCCCGGCGGCGTGATACCGAAGTGGTCGATCGCCATGTATTCGGTGCTGGTGAAGCAGTCGTGCGTTTCGATGCCGCTCAGTTGCTCGACGCCCGCGATACCCGCTCGACGATAGGCATCGGTAATGGTCGCGCGCACGAACGGAAACACGAAGGGTTGCCCTTCGCTCATCGCCACTTTGGCTTGATACGTGATGGGAGCGGTGCGATGACCCCAGCCCGCGATACGCGCCAAAGAATTCAGTGATCGACTGCGTTGGCGAGCCCACTCGCGCGCGACCGCTTCGCTTGCTAGAAAGACGATGGCGGCTCCATCGGTGATTTGCCCGCAGTCTTGTTTGCGCATTCGACCGTCGATGACGGGATTGGCAATATCATCTTGCTGGAAGCTTCGATCGGTGAACTCCCAGCGACGGGTCTGGGCATTCGGGTTACGCCGTGCATTGCCAAAATTGATTTCGGCGATGCGAGCGAGATGTTCGGCCTTCAAGCCGTAGCGTCGGTCGTACTCACCCGCGAGTTCGCTAAAGACGTGCGGCCAAGGGTATTTCACATCAACGCATTCGTGGCCGGCCCACATGGCGGTGGCACCGATCAATTTCGCGGCTTCATCACCCGGCACGTTGCGCATCTGCTCGATGCCGACGACGGCTGCCAAGCCGTAGCGCCCCGCCTCGATTTCAGCCGAGGCTGCGAGCGCGGCGAGGCTACCCGACGCGCAGGCTCCTTCGTGACGGGAGGCCGGAATGCCGGCGAGATCAGGAAGGGCGGCGGCGAGTACGCCACCGAGATGACCTTGGTTACAGAACAATTCGGCGGCGAAATTACCGACGTGGGCGGTGTCGAGTTCTTGTGGCGATAACTGCGTCGCCGCCAAACCTTGCTCCAACACTTCGCGCATACCGTCAGCAATCTCACGACCGCTGCGGGCCCAATTGGCGGAGAAGTCGGTTTGGTACCCTCCGAGGATGTAAACGCTACCCGTCATATCAGTGCCCCCGTGATACGGCTCGGAATAGTATCATTATGCAAGTTAATCGGGAGATGGTCATGAGTGTTAGTACGGAGTCGCTCCGCCCTGTTGTTCGTCTGGAGGACTGGGCGCGTGGCCTGCGTCTACCCATGATCGCAGCACCGATGTTTTTGGTTTCCGGGCCGGATTTGGTGCTGGCCTGCTGTCGAGCCGGCATCATCGGTAGCTTCCCAGCTCCGAACGCGCGCACCATCGAGGTGCTAGAGGAGTGGTTGCAGCGTATCGTCGCGGGCCACGCTGCTCTGGCTGCAAGCGAGCCGCAGCACCTTGGGCCTTGGGCGCTCAACCTCGTCACGCATAGTTCCTACGAACGCCTTCCCGCCGAGCTTGAGCTCATTGCGAAGTATCGGCCGCCGCTGGTCATCACCGCGCTCGGCAGTCCGATTCCGGCCATCGAACGGGTGCACGCCTACGGCGGTAAGGTGTTTGCTGACGTCAGTAATCTCGCTTTCGCGCGTAAGGCTGCCGCGGCAGGCGTCGACGGTTTGATGCTGGTCTCTGCGGGCGCCGGCGGCCATACCGGTAAGATTTCGCCCTTTGCTTTCGTCGATGCGGTACGCGAATTCTTCGACGGCATCATCGTGCTCTCGGGTGCGCTCGGCACCGGTGGTGCCGTTCGTGCGGCCGAGCTCATCGGCGCAGACCTCGCGAACGTCGGCACCCCCTTCATCGTGGCGCAAGAGAGTCTCGCGAGTGACGATTACAAAGACATGGTCGTCCGCGCCTCGCTCGAGGAGCTTGTCATGACCAAAGTATTCACGGGTGCTGACGCTTATTATCTGCGCGAGAGTATCGTCGCGGCGGGACTGGATCCCGATAATCTGCAGGGCAAGGACAAGATGGATCTCTCGAATACGCAGCAGCAGGTCAAGGCCTGGAAAAATATTTGGTCGGCGGGGCAGGGTGTTAACCATATCCACGCCATCGAATCGGTGGAGCAGATCGTCGCGCGTTACTACGAGGAGTATCGAGCCGCGGCGATGCGTCCGGTGTTCGGCGCATGAAGCGCGCTGATCTCGTTGGTGCCTGGGCGTATCACTGCTGGCGCATCGCCTACGAGGATGGACGTGTGACCGAACCTTTCGGTGACGGGGCTAGCGGTTTGCTGCTCTACACGGCGGACGGCTACATGAGCGCCAATATCATGGCCGCTGGTCGAGAACCGTTTGCACGACCGAATCCGCGCGATGCCAGTCTGCGCGAGCGTGCCGCGGCTTTCGATGGCTATTTTAGTTACGCCGGGCGTTGGCGCCTGGTCAGTGGCACCATCGTGCACGAGGTGACAGTGGCGCTCAATCCGGGCTTGGTCGGTAGCGAGCAATGGCGCACGCCGATACTACAGGGTCGTCGCCTGATTCTCGCTGCGGATGAGCCGACACCCAAGGGCGTCAGAAGACACGAACTCGAATGGCGACGGGCAAAGAAATGACTCTCGACCTCTACGATAAGCATCGTCCATCTCTCGAGGCAGCTATCTCGGCCTGTCGCGATCGTCGCTATTTTTCGCTCTTTCCGGAAACGCCTGATCGACATCGTGGTGGAGCCGAGGCACAGGCTGAGGGTCGAGCGCGTTATGCAGCGGCACTGAATCGTCCGTTAGAGCTTGATCAACCGGGTGCACTCGGTCTTGCTGCGGCTGAGGTGTCGCCTTATACGCAACAGCCGCTAGGCATCGAATATCCGCACGCAAATCCCGATACATTATTCGCGTTGGGTTCTCGGGCGATGAACAGTTGGGCGGCCGCCTCCGTGCAGACGCGACTCGGCGTGTGCATGGAGATCGTCGATCGGCTTTACGAGCGCGTATTCGACACCGCTCAGGCGGTGATGCATACAGCGGGTCAAAGCTCTCTGATGAGCTATGCCGGCAGCGGCACTAATGCGCTCGATCGCGGTGTCGAAGCCTTGGCTTATGCGCAAATGGCGATGAGTCACGTCGCGCCCGCCGCGCGATGGGAGCGGCAGTTTGGTTCCACGCTGATCCCGTTGCAGAAGACCTACCGTCTGGTGCCGCGTGGCGTCGCGGTGGTGTTCACCTGTGCCACGTTCCCGACCTGGAACGCGTATCCCGCGATGTTTGCGAATCTCGCCACGGGCAATCCCGTCATCGTGAAGCCGCATCCGACGGGCGTATTGCCGATGGCGATCGCCGTACGGGAGTTTCGCGAGGTGTTGGCGGCGAGCGGGTTCGACCCCAATCTCGTCACGCTGTGCCTCGATACGATAGAAGAGCCGCTCGGTAAGGTGTTGGTCAAACATCCGCAGACGGCGATCGTCGATTTCACTGGCAGTGCGCGGTTTGGCGCCTGGGTCGAAGCTAATGCCTGGCCGGCGCTCTGTTTCTCAGAAACCTCAGGCGTCAACACGGTCGTCATTGATTCGGTTGATGATCTGGATGCGGTCATCAAAAGTTTAGCCACGACGATGAGTCTTTTCTCGGCGCAGATGTGCACCTCGCCGCAGAATATCTACATTCCGAAGGGCGGCATTACTACTGCTACAGGTCGCGTCGATGCCAGCGAATTTGGTGAAAGACTGGCAGCTGCGATGAAATCTTTGGCTGCCGATGGAAAGCGCGCTGGCGCCATATTGGCGGCTATTCAATCACCCGGCACTCCGCAGTTGATCGACGAAGTACAGGAACGAGGCGCCAAGATCGGTCGTGTGCTACTCGAGTCGAGCGCGTACGCGCACGCGGACTTCCCGCAAGCGCGCACTCGAACACCATTGCTCGTTCAAGTCGATGCCGGCGCTGCCGGCAGAGCGCTGTATGGCGAGGAGCGCTTCGGACCTATCGGGTTTGTCATCCACTGCGATGATCGCGATGTCGCGCTCGAACAGGCCACCCGAGATGCCAAGCAAGCCGGTGCCATCACCGCCTTTTTATATTCGACCGACGAGACGTATATCGAGCGGGCCGAGCGAGCTTATTCCGCTGCGGGAGCCCAACTGACGATCAATCTGACGGGTCCGATGCCGCTGAACTTTGCCGCCGCCTACAGCGACTATCACGTCACGGGTTTGAACCCAGCCGGTAACGCCACGTTGACGGATCTCGCCTTCGTGGCATCACGGTTTCGGATCACGCAGTCACGTCGTCTGGTCAAAGATTCTTGAGTGGTGCTGCCTGCGCAGGGTCGAGATATTCATCGAGCCGGCTGATCAGACCGTCGCGGACGGTGATAACGCAGCAGGCAAGCATGCGAAACGGTGAGCCGTCCGGCAACGTGGCCTCGAGCACATGTTGTTGGAACCAGCCGTCCGGCAAAATTTCGCGACGTACGATTCGGTAATGACGCTGCGGCAGTTTGCGCGACATCCACCCGAGCAGCTTCAGGTTCTCCTCGACGGTCTGTGCGACATCGTCGAAGTTGTGCCAAATGCGAGCGTCGTTCGTGTAGAAAGCACGGACCTCATCCGGATCACCTCGCTCAAGTGCAGAGAGAAAGCGATTGGACAAAGCGCTGATATCTTCTCGATGACCCATGATCGAACCCCCTTTGGTCAACGCCCCTTTGATCAACCAAGTTGTCTTGCACAATTAGACTAATGGACGCGAGCGAGCGGCGCCACCTCCAAGAGTTCATGGGCACCTGGCGGGCATTCGCCGTTGCTGCCGTACCGTCGATGCTCGGCTCCGTTTGGGCAACGGCGCGCTTGGGCTCGTCGATGTCGGCGCTCGATTTGGCGGAATGGGCATTACTCGTTGCCCTGCTCACCGTCGTCGGCAGTATCAGTCAATTCGGAATCAAACCCGGTTACATGCAGGAGGTTAGCGATCGCGGTGGCGAACATCGCCACGCAGCGCTGCGGGCCGCTTTGTTTGCGGTGGGTGCGAGCGGGACTTTAGCGGGAATCGTCGTAGCCGCTTTGCTGTATGTGTTGTTCACGATGGGGCACTGGCACAACGTGGCTGTGTTGCCATGGCTGCCGTTGTACGGATTGCTCGCCAATCTCGGGATGATGTTTCACACGGATCTACGCATCTTGGGCGGCGCACGGGTGCTCGCGATCATCGCGGTGGTGACGTTCCCGATGTTCGTCGCGCTGCTCGAGGTGATGTTGTGGATCGATATGGATCCACTCGCTGCTTTCTTTGCGGCCCAATGCGCGATCTCGCTACTGGTGAGTGCGCTCTTGGCTGCTCGAAGTGGTGTCATGAAGGCGTCAGGATCGGACGGACGATTTCTGCGACGAGCGGTCCTGATGGGGCTGCCCGTCATGACCGGCTTGCTAGCGAAGTACGTAGCCGATTTTGCGGTGTCTGGCACGTTTCGCTGGGCAGTCGATGAGACCTCGGCGGGTGGCTATGGGCTGGCTGTGCGCGTTACGGAACCTTTGATGATGTTGTATATCGGTTCGTTTCAGATGGCGTGGGGTGCGCAGGTTTACGGTTGGATCAAAGAATCGCCAGGTGGCGAGTTAGTGGCGCGGCAATCCGCTCGTTCGTGGTGGCTTGCGGGACTTGGTATACCGCTCGGTGTTTTCTTGGCGTGGGCCATCATCACCGCAACGGACCCTGCGTCGAACGCAGTCGCAGCGTGGTGGTTCATTGCGATGATGCTCTCGCGAACGCTGGCATTTGGAATGGCATCGGCGATGGGATTTGGCCAGACCCTTCAGCGCAACTATCAAGCAGGAATGCGTTTTGCGCTCATGGAGATGGCACTCACCGTGACGATACTGCCCGCGACGGCATGGGTCGCGGATGCGAAGACGGCGGCCATCGTGGCCGCCGTCATTCCTTGGATTACCGTGTGGCGCTTGCGCGCGATGTCGCGACTTACTGTTGCAGTTTCGCCAGTTCCGCCAGCACCATCTTCGAGTGCCCATCGGGATTGACGTTGTCGAAGCGCTTCGCGATACGACCCTGCGGGTCGATGATGAAGGTGTCGCGTCGCGCGATGTCAAAGAGCTTGTACTGCGGATAGCTCGTCAGCGAGCCATAGGCTTTGGTGATCGCCGTATTGCTGTCGGAGAGTACGGGGAACGGCAAGCTATGTTCTTTCGCAAAAGCTTCTTTCGAATCGACCGCATCGACGCTGACGCCGAGTATCACGGCGTTGGCACGACGAAAGGCAAAGATATCGTCGCGCAACTCACAGGCCTGCGTCGTGCAGCCCGGGGTGTTGTCCTTGGGATAGAAATACAGCACCACCCATTTGCCGCGATAGTCTTCCAAGGAGCGCCATGCGCCCGTTTGGTCTTGCAGTTTGAACGCCGGGGCAGGGTCGCCCGCTTTGGGAATCGCCAAGGCGAGACTGGCGGCGAGCGCAAAAAACAGGGTCGTGAGAACACGGATCATGGCAACTTCCTTTGTCGTCGAACCGGGATAACCCGACTCTACCTAAGGCGAGGCGGGCTTGCCATCTTCAGCGAATGTCGTCTCTAGCGACGGCCGTGTCAGCGCGGATGCCACGCGATCTCATCGACCGGCAGATCACGCACTCGGTAGCTCTCTGATACATATTCGTCCTCGACCATGCGTCGCAGGATCAGCCGTAGATCTTGTCCAGCATTGCGTGCTCGTTCTGCCACCCGGGCCAATTGTGAAAGGCTCGAAATCGCCTCGCCGTTGACGCTGACCACTTCCTGACCGTATTCGATGCTGCGCAGTTCACCCTGCGAACCAGGTTCAATGTGATGCACGAGTAATACGCCGGCTTCGTCGGTCGAGGCGACTTCGTACATCAGGCGCGGGGCGAACACGACGCCGCTGATGCGCAGGCCGCGACGATCAAGGTATTGGATGCTCGGAACGAGGTTCGCTTCGATGGTCAGCTCTCGATCGCCTCGCCGAATTAGTAGGGGCGTTTTGCCGTAGCGCCCCCGCAGATCGATCAGCAGGTCGGATACCGCGAGATAACGCTTTTCGGAGCCCGCTAAGCCGATGACCTCGTCACCACGTTGCAAGCCAAATCCATCGGGTGTAGCTGGCGGGTCAGCGACGATCAAGGTTTCGATGTCGCTCTCATCGATGGCGAAGGCGGTCGCAATCCGCGGCACTGTCGCGCTGCGGCCAGCGCGCAGCAGTTCGAGTACGCGACACGCGTGCGGCATCATCACCGCGAAGTTCATGTTCTGAGAGCGCCGATCACCGAGCGAGGCGGTATTGATACCAATGACGCGACCGGTGCCGAGGTCGATCAGCGGGCCGCCTGAATTGCCGGGGCTGATGGGCGCATCCGTCTGAATCATCGGATAGCCATTCGAGCGCGAGACGCCGGCCATGATGCCGCGCGTGGCGGTGAACGCATAACCGAGCGGGTGTCCGAAGGTGCCGAGGTCTGCGCCAACACCCGGTAGCCCCTCGCAGGCGAGCGGCGCTTCGAGCGCCTCGCTCGGAATGGAGGACACCGGAATTTCAAGTACGGCAATGTCTTGCAGATTGTCGACGAAGAGCGCCTTGGCCGGGATGTTCTTGCCGCCTCGGAACTGCGCTTCGATCAAGGCAGGTACATAGCCGGCGACGTGCGCATTGGTCAGTACCCAACCTCGCTGCCGATCGACTAGAAATCCGGCACCGCGCCAGCTACCCGGTTCGCTCTCGATGAAGCCAAACTCCGAGGTCACCGAGAGTTTGACGGTGTAGCCTGCCGCAGCGACGAACGCGGCCTCTGCGGCCTCATCGGCGCGAGCCGCCGTCGCGATCGACAACAAAATCAGGGTAAAAAACCAACGGGTGGTGGAGATTTGCATACGGCGCATTATCACCCTTTGCCGCTTCAACGGTTGATCTCGAGGGGCGCATAATGGGCCATCTCTACAGGAGACCGACTATGTACAAGTGGATGATGATCGCCGTGGTCGCGCTGTCGCTCGCTGGCTGCGAGGCTGGGTCTTCCCCGTTTCAGCGCCAGACTGCGACGAAGGCGACGCCTTCTGGTTCGTCATCGGCTGCGGTGACGAGTGCGACCAAAGAGCCGAAGCTGCTGCAGCTGGGGGATTTCACGCTGCCAGCGGGCTCGAAGTTGGATGATGCCAGCACCCTGGTGGTGGGTACCGATACGCGCTGGGTCGGGCGAGTCGTATTGCGGACCACGCTCTCGCCGGTCGACACCTACAACCACTTCTTCCGCAGCTTGAACGGCTCCGGCTGGAATCTCATCACGGCTCTGCAGGGCAAGACGAGTGGCTTGACGTTTTCACGCGGTGAGCGAGTTGCTACGGTGATGATCGAAGGGTCGGCCTTGTCGGGCACGTTGGTCACTATTTTGGTTACCCCGCGCGAAGGCGCGAATTGATCGATTGATTCGCACGCGCGATCGTTCGCTCGACGTCTTTCGTGGGGCGACGGTCGCCCTGATGATTCTCGTTAACAATCCCGGTAGCTGGGAGAGCCTCTATGCTCCGCTCGCCCATGCCCCTTGGCATGGCTGGACGCTGACCGACCTCGTTTTCCCGTTCTTCTTGATTGCTGTTGGCTACTCGATGGCGTTGACCTTGCCGACTCTGCGGGTTGCCGGTCGCGCCATCTTTGGTAGGCGTGTTCTAAGTCGCTCGATTGCCATCTTTGCGATCGGGCTTTTCATCAATGCGAGCCCCTTCGTCCGCTGGGACGAGTTCGGTCAACTCGTGCTACGCGATTTCGAGTCGCTGCGTATCATGGGCGTGCTGCAACGGATCGCTTTAGCGTTTGGATTTGCAGCACTGATCGTCTGGTGGGGAGATATCAAGGCAGCGACTTGGGCCATCGCGCTGCTTCTGCTCGGTTACTGGTGGGCGTGTCTCGCATTCACGAGTCATGTGGATCCCTATTCGATCGAAGGCTTTTTTGGAACTTCGCTAGATCGCCTAGTTCTCGGCGCTGCGCATCTGTATCGAGGTGAGGGGGTGCCGTTTGATCCCGAAGGCTTAGCAAGCACCTTTCCTGCGATCTCGCAAGTGTTGATCGGCTACCTCGCGGGACGTTGGTTGTCGATGCGCCAGACGAATGACGATCTGCCGTGGAAGCTGCTCGGCATAGGGATCGCGATGTTCCTGGTGGCACAGTGGTGGTCGAGTGTGTTGCCGATCAACAAAAAAATTTGGACGCCGTCCTACGTTCTGCTGTCGGGCGGACTCGCGCTGATCTGTCTTGGTCTGTTGCGCCCACTGCTGACGGTACGCGCTGCCGTGCCGTTTGCGTCTTTCTGCGAAGACTTCGGGCGTAACGCGCTGCTCATTTTCACGCTTAGCGGGCTCGTGCCGCGCGTTACAAGTCTGATCGTGTTACCCGATGGTTCGACACCCTTACGCTATGCCTACCAGCACGTGTATGTACCGTTTTTCGACGCGAACTTGGCTTCGTTGCTCTTCGCAATGACCCAAGTGTGGTTGTACTGGATGCTAGTGCGTTATTTGAACCGGCGAGGTTGGTATTGGCGAGTGTAGTATTTCGTCGGTACGTCTTTCGGAGAACCGCATGAAGTTGATAGCACACTACGCCGTGGTAGGAATCGGCCTGGCCCTATTGGCGTTACCTGCTCAGGCCGAAACGGTGATTACCGAGTGTGATCGCCTAGCCGCGCATCCGGAGGATCCGCAGAAGGTGACACCCGGAGTTCATCAGAACGACATTGATTACCCCAAGGCGATCGCGGCTTGCGAGCAAGCGCTGCAGTCCAATCCGCGCGATCCGCGTGCTCGCTACCAACTTGCGCGCGTGCTGTTCTATACCAATCAGAACGAGCGGGCTGTCGCAGAAATGAAGCTCGCTGCCGATGCGGGGCATATCCAGGCGCAATATATTTTCGCGACGTTCATCGCGCGTCAGAGACCCTTCGCGCCGACGGATATTTGTTTGGCCGAACAATATTGGCGTCAAGCCGCCACCTCGGGGCGACAAGCTGCCCGAGTTCAGTACGTCCGTTTCACTTTGCAGAAACGCTTCGACGGCTGCGCCACCGTGGCGAGCGATGCCGAGTTACGCAGTTTCGTCGATGGCATCGCCAAAGATTCCAAGAGTGTTTATGAAAATCTGTTCGTCGAAGATTTCAACGAGGCCTTGAAGGCTCGTCCGAGCGAAGCGGCTCGCGCGAGTTGGCAGCGTTGCCGCAACTCGTTGGGCTTGCCCGCAGATGAGCCGTGGCGGGTTCGACGATTTGGCGATGCCGAGGCGATGACGAATGCCTTGACCGCGCTGATTTTGACGGGCGAGAAGACGATTACGGCCACGACGCCTTGGGCCTACGGGCGTGACCCTGAGCGCCGTCCTTACGAGGGTGCTTATTCTGTCCTGTTAAATGGCCAAGGTGAGCCGGCCGGTGTGCTACGCACCACCGCGATCTACACGAAACCATTCAGCCAGGTCACCGCGGAGGATTCGCGCTACGAGGGCAAACCCGTTCGTCCTCTCGAGGCTTGGCAGAAAGTGCATCGCGATTTTTTCAATCGCACGCTCGCACCGATCGGCAAAGCGTGGTCGGAAGACATGCCCGTCACGCTCGAGAAATTCGAGGTGGTCTGTCGTTAAGGCGTGAGCGGCGTAGCGACAGGCTGCGCCGTTTCGATCAATTCGATCAACTCTCCGTCCGGGCCGCGCGTCGTGCCGGCCCGACGTCCTGCATAAGCTGCGCCGGCGTGTCGAGTGGGCGGTGTGATCCACTCGACCTTCAGAGCGTCGAGAGCCGGTACGGTAAAGCTCGTCATGGCAACGCCGGGCGGTAGTTCGCCGGTGGCGATCGGTCGCGTGATGGCGTTAGCCGAGTAGCCGTCGAACTCGATCAAGTTGCCGTGCTCGGCAAGTCGTGCAGTGGCGATCGGTAGCGGTGTCGCGAGGTCGATGCCTTGGGCTCGGTTGATCATGGGGTTTGGCCGTGCCCGCAAAGCCCCAGGCTGCAAGGCGAAGCGCTCGGCATACCACTCGAGTGTCGCTCGCGGGTTGGTCGCGGCGAGCACCATGATGAACACGCGGCCGATACGTCCTTGCGGGTCGGGCAGTACCGAGCGCGATCGGTCGCCCATTTCGGCGGTCAGATACAGCACCTCTTCATCGTTACCCACCACCTGAAACGCGCGGATCGATGGAATCGTCGCGAGCGGCTTCGGCTCACCGATCACCCTGAACGGCGAACCACGCATCGACTCGAACAGCGCGTCCGGGTCGTCGACGACGATTTCGATCGCGTTCCAGCCGAAGCTGGTCAGTGCTCGGTAATTTTCGGCACGAGGCGCCTCGATCGCCCGGAGGTAGACGGTCGGCGCCGAGTCCGGACTCATCAATAAGTACCGACGTCCCGCCACGGCGGGCGCACCCCAGGAGGCCGCAAGTTCCGGCGAAACCACCCCTCGCTCGCGCACGCGATAGTCGAGCCAACGGCCGTAATTCGTCTCGACCCACTCGAGATCGCGCGCCGCGATGGTTGCGATTTCGAAGCGCTGCAGTAACGGGGCCGCGTTCGACCATGCTGAGGTCAGCAAGAGCAGGGTGAAAACCGAAATGGCGTATTTAAGTCGCTGCACCGCGGGCATGCTAGCAACGCCGTTGCAACGGTGGCAAACCCCTATATTCGTCCGTATCGGCTGCCCGTGTATATTCGGGTTCATTCGTTACCCGTTCGATTGGAAGGAGTTTCAGAGATGACGACGAGCGCTGAGGTGCGCCTGCCGAGACAGACCAAGGGCAAGCGACCCCATTTCTTCGACGATCCTTCGATCGACCAAATGATGACCTTTCTGCTGGAGTTGACCACCGAGGTTGGCGTTTTGCGCGAGCGTCTCGATACAGTCGAGCGGCTGCTCGACAGCAAAGGCAGCGTGACGCGAGCGGCAATCGAAGCTTACCAACCGGACCCGGCCGTCGAGCAGGAGCGGGCGGCCTGGCGCGACGCTTACCTGAAACGCGTTTTGAGAATGCACGCGCCAGAGTGATCCACGCTGGTCGCGACTGATTTTGCGCCCCAGGGCGCGGTAATTTTTGACGAATTCGAGGAGGATGCTGACATGGCTGCGAACCCCAAAGACATTCCGATACCGAACATCGAAGAGTTGTTCCGCCCCACTCACGACGAGCGTGCACGTCAGGGTATGGTCAGCATGATTCGCAAGCACGCGATCATCGATATGCGTCGCGCACTCAAGAGTGACTACGAAGAGCGGATCGAGCCGAAACTGGAGCGTGAGGGGCGTAAGCCCGAGGACTCGGCCGCGATTGAGAAATCATTGAATCGCGAAGCTTCTTATCGCTTCTACAGCTCCATTCGCTACAACGCGCAGGAGATGTGCTATCTCTCAGTGCAACCGGCGGTCGAGCGTGCGTTGCCGGAGATGATCGATCTTGCCAAGGATCTCGCCGTGCGCAATCCGACCGGCGGTTCGCTGCGCCTAAATCCGAACCTTGAGATTCCGCGCTACATCACCGCGCTCGATGTGCATCTTGCGCCGGGCTGGGTACATGCTGAATACACGGCAGACGATGTGGCGCAAGGTGCGGTCGTCACGTTCGGAGGTAAGGTCTTCTCGGGTCAGCACCCGTATCGCAAGAAGCCTGGCGCCGTGGGCGAGTCGATTTCTTATTGGCTAAAAAAGAAGTTCCCGAACTTCAAGCCGAAGCGAATCCTCGATCTCGGTACGACGACGGGCAAAAATTTACTGCCTTACTGCTCTGCATATCCCAACGCGGAGGCACATGGCATCGATGTCGGTGCGCCGGTGCTTCGCTACGGTCATGCGATTGCCGAACACGAAGGCATTCCCGTGCACTTTAGCCAACAGAATGCGGAATCAACGGATTTCCCCGATGGGCATTTCGATCTGATCGTCTCGAGCTTCTTCTTCCATGAAGTGTCGGTAAAAGCGACCAAGAAAATCCTTAAGGAGTGCAATCGTTTGCTCGCGCCGGGCGGCGTCATGGTGCACATGGAGTTGCCGGACGAATCGACAGTCTCGCCGTACGAAAACTTTTTCTGGAATTGGGACACGCTCAACAACAACGAGCCTTGGTACACCTCCTATCGTGCGCAGGATCCGGTTCAGTTGTGCGAAGAGGCGGGCTTTGCGCGTGACCGATCGTTCAAGCTGCATGTGCCCGATATCCTGACCTTCGGCGAAGAGCGTCACGCGAAGTTCATGCGCGGCGAGATCGAATCACCGGCTCACGGCAGTGGCGGTTGGTTTGTCTTCGGCGCGACGAAGATGTAACACCGAATAAAAAGTACACGCTGGTTTCGAGGGGGGTTGATGAAACGGCGATCATTCGTAGCAGGGGCTGCAGCATGGACTGCGGCCGGGTGGTTTAGCGCAGGCGCGGCTCGGGCTTGGGCCGCATCCGGCGACAGGCGCTACGACTTGATCGTCATCGGTGCAGGCACCGCCGGCATTCCAGCGGCGATATTCGCCGCTGCGCGCGGCGCTCGGGTGTTGATGCTCGACGCCGCTAACGACATCGGCGGCACTTTGCATCTGTCGACGGGGCAGATGAGTGCTGCGGGCACGAAGCTGCAAGCTTCGCTGGGTATCGTCGATTCGGCACAGGCGCATTTCGATGACGTGATGCGCATCAGCAAAGGGACGGCCGACCCCGAACTCGTTCGTCTTGCCGTTGATCATGCGGCGACGACCTTCGACTGGTTAATGGATCATGGCTTTAAGACCTTGCCTGACCATCCGGTGCTCGGTCTCGGTCACGAGCCGTACTCGCAAAAGCGTTATTACTGGGGCGCCGAAGGTGGGCGCACGATCTTGGCCGTGCTGCGTGAACAGCTGAAGCCCTGGGTCGATACGGGGCGGGTCGATGTGTCGTTGTCGACACCGGTGACGGCGCTACTCACCAACGATGCGGGCGACATCGAGGCCGTTCGAGTGAAGTCCGGTCTCGCCGAAACGGTCTTCCGTGGTCAGCATGTGCTGCTCGCGTGTGGTGGCTACGTTTCGAATCCGCAGCTCTTCGAGCGACTCTCGGGTGTTCGCGACTACGGTGATAACGGTTATCCCTATTCGCAGGGCGCCGGTATCGAGCTTGGCATGTCGGTCGGCGGATTCGTTCGTGGCAGAGAAAACTATTTGAGCAATTTCGGCTCCATCTTGGCGGATGATCAATTTCCCTCAAAGATGTTCGCGCGTTTCATCGTCATTCCGCAGCAGCGTCAGCCGTGGGAAATTTTCGTGAATGCGCGCGGTGAGCGATTCATTCGCGAAGACGAACCCAGTTTCGACAAGCGCGAAATATCGCTGTTGTCACAGCCTGATCTACGCTACTGGATCGTATTCGACGAGGAGATTCTCGCCACCGCACCGCCGGGCGTCGGTGGCTTCTCGCGCGAGGAAATCCGCGATGCGTTTGAGGCGCATTCCTGGTTCGTCAAAGCGGATAGCTTGCCCGAGTTGGCTGCGAAGGCGGGTATCGATCCGGCGGGCTTGTTGCAGAGCGTCGAGGATTACAACCGCGGCGTTGCCAAGCGTCGCGACCGGCTGGGTCGCGGGCACCTGCCGAGGCAGATCCTTAAGGCACCGTTCTACGCCATTCGGCATCAAGGACATTCGACCACCTCGACGGTGGGTCTTGCCGTCAACGGGGCGTTGAATGTGGTGCGCGCCCGCGGCGAGCCAGTGCGAAATTTGTATGCAGCCGGTGAACTGCTCGGCGCCGGCCAGCTGATGGGGCAGAGTTTCGTCGGCGGCATGATGGTCACGCCTGCAATGACTTTCGGTCGTTTGCTAGGTCAAAGATTGCCGATCGGAGGAGTGCGTGCATGAAGTTGCGATGGATCGGGGTGTTGCTCGCTTTTTTTACGATGCCGATCATGACGCTCGCCGCCACTGATTCCGCACAGCAGCGGACGGTGCTCGCCTCGATCGAACTCGAGGGACTGCGAGTCGAACGTGGTTATGCCCCGTCACCGCTCGGGCAGATTCACTATCAGGATGTCGGGGTGGCGCAAGCGGGGCAACCCATCTATGTGCTGTTCCATCAGGTTCCTTGGTTTCATATCTACTACAGTCGTGCCCAAGCGGAGCTCGCCAAACGTGGCATTCGCTCAATCGCCTTCGACACGCCGGGATATGGTCTTTCGTCGCGACCGGAGCAGCCTCCCTCGATCGCTGATTATGTCGGCGCGCTGCGTGCCGCCCTCGCGCATTTGAAGATCGAGCGAGCCGTCGTCGTGGGGCACCACACGGGCGTGACGCTCGGAGTAGAGCTGGCACGTCGGGCACCCGAACAAGTTCAGTGCCTCGTTGGACATGGCGTGCCGATCTACACCGAGGCGGAAGCCAAGGCGCGTCTCGCCAACCCGCACTGGGATCAGAGCTACAAGCCCGAGGGGGCGCACCTTTCGGAGCGATACACCTTCCTCTCAGGGCGTCTCGCCGGCAGCCCCGATGCGCTGCATTGGTCGGTGTTTTCGCTCTTCTTGGCTGGGCCTAACGAGTGGTTCGGTCATCATGCCGTGTTTCGTTACGACATGGCGGCGGCACTCAAAGAATTAAAAGTGCCGATGGTGATCCTCAGCAATCCGGATGATCTGCTCGACTTCACGCTCGATCGAGTGCGTGCTTTGCGACCTGACTTCACTTATCGGCGACTGGATGGATCGTCGTCCAACATGGCGTTTGATCAACCGGCAGAGTGGATCGAAGCCGTTACAACGAGCGTGACGACGACCTGTCGGCGTTGAGTCGGACGAGTTTCCCGGGTCGCGCTTGCGTGACTTCGCCATGACGCGCGACGGCCTGACCTGCAACCCAGGTACCGAGGTAACCCTCACCTTTTTGCAGTAGTCGACGGCCCCCTGCAGGAAGGTCGCGAACGATCTGCGGCATGCCGGTATCGAGACGTGTCGGGTCGATCAAATTCAAATCGGCACGCAGACCAACGGCAATCTCGCCCCGATCACTTAACCCCATGTGGCGCGCATTACGACGCGTCAGCATCTCGATGACGCGCTCGATGCCAAGGCCGCCTTCTTCGATGGCATGACCCCATCGGGTCATGAGGTAGGTTGTGGTGCTGGCATCACAGATCGTGCCGACGTGAGCGCCCGAATCCGATAAGCCGTATAAAGCCCGAGGATGGCGCAGCATGTCGCCGACGATCGCTAGCGACCCCTCGTTGTAGTTGAAGATCGGAAAGTGCACGAGGTTCGAACCATCGCCCTCGACCAGATAGTCGTACAAAGCTTCGATAGCGCTGCAGCCGCGTTGCTTGGCTACGACGTAAAAACTTTGAGTGACCGGAGGCTCGTAGTTTGGTGAGCGTCGCCCATTCGTGAGCAACGGGAACATACGTGCGCTGATCAAGTCGAGCTTGGCGAGCATCAAATCGACGATGGGTGGTACCGAGGTGCCATCACCGCTCAGTCGTCCCGATTTTTCGCTCAGAATGCGCGCTTTTCGCGAGGGCTCGCGCAGTGCTGAGGCGCGCTCCGCGAGGGGCAGCGCGGCGACCTCCAGATAGCCAGGAAAGCCCATGAAGGGATGGAATGTCGTATCCAACCCCAGTATCACGCCGATGCCCCGCGCGCCCGCTTGCAACGACAGCGGTAGCCCTCGTGCAACGGCAGCCTCGGTACGCGCTTGAATGGCTCGCCATTGCTCGCCGCCGGGATCGCGCTGCAACCAGGTCATCGACAACGGTCGACCACTTTCGCGCGCCATCAGCTCGACGAGATCGAACTCGGCATCGAATCCTTCTGGCCCATGCAGTAAGTTGAAATCACTGACGAGCTGCAACACGCCTCGGTCACGACCGCGAAATACGGCGGCGAGTGCCGCGAGTTCTCGTGCATCGGCGTCCGATGCCGGTGTGGCGACGCCGGCTGTGGTTCGATGATTGTCGGTGCGTCCTGTGGAAAATCCCGCAGCGCCGGCATCGAGGGCTTCGACGAGCGTGCGGCACATCGTTTCGATCTCCTCAGGCGTTGCGACCTCTTGAGCGAGAGCGCGATCGCCCATAACGGCCATGCGCAGCGGGTCGTGCGGTACCTGCACGAGAAAGTCGAGGCTGTGCGGCATGCGATCGAGAGCGTCCATATATTCGGGGAAGCTCTGCCAATCGAAGCTCACACCTTCAGCGAGTGCCGCTCCCGGAATATCTTCGACACCCTCCATCAAGGAAATCAGATCATCGACCGCGCGCTGTTTGTCGCCACTGCGGAGCGGCGCGAAACCGACACCGCAGTTGCCGAAAACGACCGTGCTCACACCATGATGGATGCTGGGACTGAAGGTAGGGTCCCAGCTCGCTTGACCGTCAAAGTGGGTGTGGATATCGACGAATCCCGGCGTCAGCCAAGCGCCACGCGCATCGATACGCTCTTGCGCTCGACTGCTGATCGCTCCGATGTCGACGATGGCGCCGTTTTTGATCGCGACATCGGCAGTCCGCGCTGGGCGGCCGCTACCATCGATAACCGTTGCGCCTTCAAACAGGAGGTCGTGCATCGAACTGTCTCCAAAGAAATGCCAGGCTCATACCTGAAACGATATGCCAAATACCCCACAGACTCGCGATGATCACCATGCCGAGATCGGAATCGAACTGCAAGGCGATGATGCCGAGCGCGAGCCCCGAGTTTTGCATGCCCGCTTCGATCGTGATCGCACGTCGTTGCGCCACATCGAGCGCAAATAATTTACCCGTCATCCAGCCGAGCGCGAGGCCTAAGGCGTTGTGCGCGATCACGAGCGCAAGCGGCAGCAGGATGGCGGAATTCAGTAAATGCCTTTCACGAATCAGTCCGATCGCGATGAATAGCAGCAAGGCTATCAGCCCGAAGCGACCGAGCGGCACGCGCCAGCGATCGGCGAGCTCGGCGCGACGATGTCGGAGCCAAAGACCCGCGATCAGCGGTAAACCGAGCAAAAACAACAAGCTCGAGGCGATGTCGAGCGGCGATAGCGACAACGCCTGCATGAACGATTGGGTCGCAGGATTCGCGCTCATCGTCCAAGCGAAGTTGAAGGGGGTGAGAACGAACGCGAGTACGGTGGCAACGGCCGAGAGGCTCACCGAATAAGCCGTATCGCCGCGGCCCCAGTGGGTGACGACATTCGATAGCGAACCGCCCGGGCAGCATGCGACGAGCAACATCGCCGCTTCGGTAGCTGCCGGTAGATCGAGCATCAGCGTCACCAGCCAAGTGGCGACGGGTAGCCATACGAATTGCGGGAGCAAGCCGATCGCGATACGGCGTGGCATGGCGAATACACGTGCAAAGTCGCTCGTACGCAGATCCAGCGCTACGGCGAAGACCATCGTCATCAAGACGAGGCTCAACACCGCTTGCTGCAACTGCATGGCGTTACCGATTAGGGCGCCAAGGAGACTTCGATGCCGATGGGGCAGTGATCCGACAGTTTGCGCTTGAGAGCATCGCCCTCGTCGAAGGTCGTGCGTATGAAGGAACCGGGCACTCGCTCGGCGGCCAATCTTTCGCCGAGCACGACATGATCGATATAACTGCCGTAGTTCTGTGCGGCCGAGCAATTCACGAAGCGTTCACCGCTCGACACGTTAACGAGTTTGGCGCCGGCGGGCTCGCCATCGTCGATCTCGGCCCAAAAGTTACGCAGCGTGCCATCGTCGGTGCGAGCCGGGCCGCGAATACTGAAGTCATGATTGAAGTCGCCCAGAATCGCGAACCTGCGATTGGCGGCCGCTTGTTCGTCGATCCAGGCCTCGAGCAGCGGCACTTGTTTGGCAAGCGTCGCGCAGTCGCGTCGCGTGTCATCGAGAGGTCGTCGTGGACAGCCAGATTTCAGATGTACCGAAAGTAGATGGGTTTCGCGGGGATCGTTTGGGTAGAGAACGAGATGTGCGCCGCTGCGTACTCGGCCGCCCAAAGATAAGGATTCGACATCGGCTTCGCAGCGAAATGGAATGCCGCGTCGGATCGCGAAGCCGTTGTTTTGCACACCCGGACGCTTCGTGAAGCAAAACTGATGTTTCGGGAATACCTTGCGGGCCGCTGCCGGACCGTCCACCTCTTGTAGTGCAACGACATCGGCGTCAAGCACCTCGGCGACTCTACGCAGCGCACGAAAGTCCGCCTCGGAACGTTGCAGTTCGTCGGCGACGTTACAGGGGATGTATCGTTCTCGATTTCCCGGAGATGCGTTCCGCGGCAAACAGGTTGCCGCAAGCTCGCGGAACTCGCGCGGCGCGATCAGCCATTCGAGATTCCAAGTGGCCATGCGAACAGTGGCGTTACCCGGACCGTTCGAAGCACTCGCTTCACCCGATTGGATCAGCAGGGCAATCAGCAGAGCGGACAAAATGGACATGTGATGCATACCGTGAATTACAGCATGCTAGGCTGAAGTTTGCTCAGGAAGGGGGGTGCTATGGGTCGCGACGCAAGAGGCTATCGGCGGTTGTTCGGGGTTCTCGGGCCGTCAACCAACACCATCGTGCAGCCCGACTATGACGATATGCGGCCGATTGGCGTGACTAACCACTACAGCCGCATCTACACGCCAAACTCCCGCGCGATCAGCGACGAGACCTTCATGGCGGCGACCCACACCATCGGTCAGGGTGTGATCGATGCCGTGCGTAGCGTGATGACCTGCGAGCCAGACTACCTCGTCATGGGTATGTCGGCGATCACGTTCTACGGCGGCTACGCCGGTGCCGAGGCGTTCCGTGAAAAGGTCGAACAGGAGTCCGGCGTCCGTATTTCGATCGGCTCGCACGCTTGTACTGCCGCATTGAAGGCCTACGGCAACATTCGGCGTATCGCGTTTCTGTCGCCCTATTATCCGGTCGCTAACGCCGAGGTTCGACGCTATTTCGCCGACGCCGGCTACGAGACGGTGCGCGATATTCCCATGCGCGCTCCCTCGTGGACGGCGATTGCGCAAATTCCGGAATCGCGCTGTCGCGAGGTTTTGCGCGAGCTCGACGGTCCTGATGTCGATGCCATATTGCAGGTTGGTACGAACCTATCGATGGTTCGACTCGCGGCAGAAGCCGAGCAGTGGCTTGGTAAACCGGTCATTGCGATCAACACTGCCACGTACTGGCATGCCCTGCGAGCGAACGGTATCGACGACCGTATGCCGGGCTACGGCCGGTTGTTGTCCGATTTTTAGCTGCGCATAATCGACCTAACGGAGGTGCGCTCATGTTGGAACTGAAGCACGATTTGCGATTGGCTAAGACGCGCGACGAGAAGGCGCGTATGAATTTCGTTTCGGGTTTGCGTGCCCATGTGTTGAATGACATGGCAAGCGGCATGCGATCGGTTTACGACGCTGAAGTCGAACCGCAGTTCCGTCGCGAACACAAGCGTAATCCCAAAGATGGTCCTGAAGTGCATAAGGCCATCAAGTCCAACGACTATTTCAAGTTCTACTCGACCTTGCGCGTGACCGCGCAGGACATGGTTTGGCAGTCGGTGATTCCGCCGCTCGAGCGCAACCGCCCCGAGCTCAAACAAAAGGCGGTCAAACTGTCGGGCAAGGGCAAGACACGCGGGACGCTGCGCCTGAAACCAAACTTCGAAGTGCCGCGCTACGTATCTGCGATCGACGTGCATCTGATGGCAGGCAACTACGACGGTGAGTACGAAAAAGACGACCTTGCCGCCGGTTCGCTCTACGACAATGGTCTGGCCGTTTTCTCATTCGGGCTGATGGGTCAAAACCTGGACGACATCGGTCAGTCGATCGCCGGTTTCATTCGCCTGAAGTATCCGAACCTGAAGCCCAAGAAGATTCTCGATCTCGGTTGCACGATCGGCCACAACACGGGCTCTTGGAAAGATCACTTCCCCGAAGCGGAAGTGCATGGCATCGATGTCGCGGCTCCGTGTCTCCGCTACGCTCACGCGCGTGCGCAGGCTCAGAATCGTGAAGTTCACTTCCAGCAGATGAATGCGGAGCAGCTCGATTTTCCCGATGCCAGCTTCGACGTCGTCTTCTCGTCCATGTTCCTGCACGAAGTTCCCAAAAAGAGCATCGCGAAAATCATGGATGAGGCCTACAGGGTGTTGAAACCGGGCGGTCTCATGCTGCACATGGAGTTGCCACCCAATTCACAGTTGTCGGCCTATGACGCGTTCTATCTGGATTGGGATAGCGCGTACAACAACGAACCTTTCTACAAGCCCTTCCGCGATCTGCGTCCCGAAGAGCTCTGCAAGAAAGCGGGTTTCGATCCAAAAAAATACGTGCAATTCGTGATTCCGTCGGTCGGTTGGTACGGCGAGAAAGTGTGGCGTGAGGCTGCGACGCGTCCGCCTGAGGTCGACAGTGACAAGACCGGCCGTCTGACTGACGGCATCCTTTGGTATTGCTTCGGAGCCTGGAAATGAGTCGACAACCGATGCGCCGCACCATCCGCGGTGGCCGCCCGTATTTCTTTGCCGATCCTGCGATCGACAAGGTCCTCAACATGGTGGTGGTACTGGCGAGCGAGGTGTGGACACTGCGTGAGCGGCTGATGGCGATGGAAGCTATCCAGGTCACTCGCGGTGGATTGAAAGCGGGCGAGATCGATCGTTTCGAATTCAAGCCCGACGACGAAGCCAATCTCGCGGCTCAAAGAAAAGAATACATCGACAGCCTGTTCCGCGTGCTCGCCGAGCAGGTCGATGAGGCTCGGCGCAGTCAGCCGACGGCCAAGCCTGCCTCGAAGCCTGCTCGAAAGGGCGCACCGCGAAAAAAGAAATGAGGTTCGATCAGGCGCTACGTAGCGCCTGATCGAGATCTTCCCTCAAGTCGTCGATGTGCTCGATGCCGATCGACAGGCGCACCATATCTTCGGAGACGCCCGCTTTGGCGAGCTCTTCGGGTGACAATTGACGATGCGTCGTCGAGGCTGGATGAGTGGCGAGTGATCGCGCGTCACCGATATTCACGAGACGAATCACGAGTTTTAGCGCATCGAGGAATTTCTCTCCTGCAGCTCGACCGCCTTTGACTCCGAAGGTCAGAATGCCCGACGCGCGACCCGCCATATATTTTTGAGCCAACGAGTGATCGGGGTGCTCGGGCAAGCCCGCGTAGTTCACCCAAGACACTGCCGGGTGTTGCTGCAGGAATTTCGCCACAGCGAGGGTGTTTTCGCAGATTCGATCCATGCGTACAGCCAACGTTTCGATGCCCTGCAGAATCAGGAACGAATTGAACGGCGAGAGTGCCGCTCCCATGTTTCGCAGCGGCACGACTCGCGCACGGGCGATATACGCGGCGGCGCCGAGCGCTTCGGTGTAGACCACACCGTGATACGACACGTCGGGTTCATTGAGGCGCTTGAACTTGGCCTTGTGATCGGCCCACGGGAATTTGCCTGAATCGACGATAGCCCCGCCGATGCTGTTGCCGTGACCACCAAGATATTTGGTCAGCGAGTGCACGACGATGTCCGCGCCATGATCGAAGGGGCGGCAGAGATAAGGCGATGGCACGGTGTTATCGACGATCAACGGCACGCCGTGGTCGTGAGCGATTTTCGCGAGTGCGCCGAAGTCGGTCACGTTACCCAGCGGATTACCGATCGATTCGCAATACACGGCTTTGGTTCGCGCATCGATGAGTTTCGCGAAGTCCGCGGGTTTGCGCGGATCGGCAAAACGCACTTCGATGCCAAACTGCGGCAGCGTGTGCGCGAAGAGGTTGTAGGTGCCACCGTAGAGTGTGCTCGAACTCACGATGTTGTCGCCCTGTTCCGCGATGGTCATGAGCGCGTAAGTGACCGCGGCGCTTCCCGAGGCGAGCGCGAGAGCACCAATGCCACCCTCGAGTTCGGCGAGGCGCTTCTCGAGAACATCGGTGGTCGGATTCATGATGCGCGTGTAGATGTTCCCCTGTACTTTGAGGTCGAACAAATCGGCTCCGTGCTGCGCGCTGTCGAAGGCGTACGAGCTCGTTTGATAGATCGGCACTGCGACGGACTTGGTGGTGGGGTCCGGTGTGTAACCGCCGTGGACGGCAATGGTTTCAGGGCGCATGGCGATAAGCCTCGTCAGTGATGTAACCGTTCGATCATAGCGGCGCGTCGCGTGGGTGACGCAGACGGATTCGCATGACCGGATAACGAGTCGTTATGACTGCGGCGAGACCGATTAAGATTCGGTTACTCATGAACGAAGACGCGACGGCCGAAAGGCTGCAGAAAGTATTGGCAGGCCTCGGTCTTGGCTCGCGACGCGAGATCGAAGATTGGATTCGTGCCGGGCGAGTGACGATGAACGGCAAGCCAGCTGAGCTTGGGATGCGCGCTGGCCCGAGCGACGAGCTCGCGATCGATGGTCGGCCTGTGCGTCGCCAGTCGACGACCTCGGCGACTGAAACCATCGTGCTCGGTTATCACAAACCCGTGGGGGAGGTGACGACCCGCAAAGACCCTGCTGGACGCCCGACGGTGTTCGATCGTTTGCCAACACCGCCGTCAGGGCGCTGGATCGTCGTTGGTCGACTCGATGTGAATACCTCGGGCTTGTTGTTGTTCACCAATGATGGCGAGCTCGCGCATCGGCTCATGCATCCATCATCGGAAGTTGAGCGCGAGTATTTGGTGCGCGTGCGGCATCAGCCGGATGCGGCAACCGTCGCGCGTTTGCAGCAGGGGGTTCAGCTTGAGGACGGCTGGGCGCGATTCGATCGGATTGCGGCGGAGCGAACAACCGACGGACATGCCTGGTTCAGAGTCGTTTTACATGAAGGGCGCAACCGTGAGGTGCGGCGCCTTTGGATGGCCGTCGGTCACGAAGTCAGTCGATTGATCCGCCTGCGATACGGTCCGGTCGAATTACCCCGGGATCTGCGCCCCGGTGACGCCAGATTGCTTCCGGGCGCGCTCGTTCGCCAGCTCAGCGAAACTTGTCAGGCCGAAGCACTTCCACATCCTGCACCCACATAACGATGGCGTAGTGCTCGTAGTACTTCTCACGTAGTTTCGCGAGCACGGCTTCTGCGAGCGGCGTATCGCAAACGATCTCGACGCGGATATTGCTGCTGTGGCCCCAATGCGAGGCGCGCAAGCCTTTGTCGCCGCGGCCGCGCGCATCGCTGATCGTGTAACCCCCGACGCCCAAGGCCTCGATTTCCCGAACGAGATCGCGTTCGAGATTCGACTCGGTGATCACGGTCAGTAATTTTCGGTGCGATTGCGCAAGACCGGTCATGACGGCATCTCCATGAGCAGGGTGGCGATCCGCTGATAGAGCGGAATGCCGATCAGGATGTTGAAGGGGAAGGTGATCGCGAGCGCGGCGGTAAGGGACAGGGCGGGATTCGCCTCGGGAACCGCGCTGCGCATCGCGGCGGGGGCGGCGATGTAGGACGCACTACCGGCGAGGGTCGCGAGCAGAATCGTTCCGCCGAGCGAGAGGCCCATGAGCTGGCCGAAGCCGATGCCGATCATGGCGAAGATCGGCGGGATCAGCAGGGCAAACGCGCCCATGAACAGTCCGTAGCGGCGAAATCCGCCAAGGTGATCTGCTGCGATCAAGCCCATTTCAAGCAGGAATATCGCCAAAATGCCCTTGAAAAGATCGAAAAAGAGCGGTGAGAGGGGTTCAAGACCAACTGGACCTGCGGCCCAGCCGATGAAGAGGCCGCCGAGCAGCAGCAACACGCTCTTGCCGAGCAAGACTTCACGAGCGATCTCCCCCCAAGGGGTGCCGGCCTGAACGCCGCGAGCGAGCAGGATGCCGAGAATGATCGCCGGGATCTCGAGCAATACCAGCAGCAGCGGCAAGGTTGGCTCGTAGGCGATGCCGGCTGTGGCGAGGAAAGCGACGGCGACGGCGAAGGTGCCGATACTGACCGACCCATAGTGGGCGGCGACGGCCGCGGCATTGGCGCGATCGAGTCGACCCAAACCCCGCAGAATAAAAAAAGCGAGGAAAGTCAGTAGGATACCGAGCAGCAAGGTGAGCATGAGATCGCCCACGAGCCCGGTTGCGGGTTGGCGGGCGAGCTCGATGCCGCCCTTCATGCCGATCGCGAGCAGCAACAAAGTACTCACGAATTCGTAAATCGCGGGCGGTAGTCGTAAGTCGGCCTTCAACACCCCGGCTAATAGGCCAAGGGCGAAGAACAGGACGATCGGGTCGATCCCACTCAACATTCAATCATCTCCATTGACACTCCTCATGCCGGAAATCACAATAGGCGGCTCGTTTCACGCGGAGGGGTACCCAAGCGGCCAACGGGAGCAGACTGTAAATCTGCCGGCTTACGCCTTCGTAGGTTCGAA
>JBDKJA010000003.1:0-41741 GCA_039796795.1 Pseudomonadota bacterium | reverse complement strand
AAGAAATGGGGAGGAAAGTCCGGGCTCCTTCGGACACGGTGCCAGGTAACGCCTGGGGGGCGCGAGCCCACGGAAAGTGCAACAGAAAGATACCGCCGAAGTGCCGCTCGCAAGGGTGGCGCAGGTAAGGGTGAAATGGTGCGGTAAGAGCGCACCGCGCACGTGGTAACACGGACGGCACGGCAAACCCCACCGGGAGCAAGGCCAAATAGGGAAGTCGCAGGGAAACCTGCAGCGCCGTGTCCGAGCGTGACTTCCGGGTAGGCTGCTTGAGGCATTCGGTGACGGATGTCCCAGAGGAATGATCACCCTAGACAGAACCCGGCTTACCGGCCGACTCCCTCTCTTCTTGAGCGTTTGCTGAGGCTTATTCAGCAACTCTCTGAAACCCCAAAGATTTTGTCTTTTCAGGGCGCTTGCTCGAGAGGCGAGACGCCCGTAAGTTATTGGCAGTACATAAAATTTTCTTCAATTCGCCGTTGACACTCCACATCGGCAGTTTCTATAGTGGCGCCAAGTGGTAAAAAGTGGGGCGAAATGGGCGATCATCCGCCCGTTCCAAAGTCATGTTTCGCGGTGCCAGCAGAGTCACGCTCGACGACAAAGGCCGGATGGTGTTGCCCACCCGGCAGCGTCAGCGTGCGCTCGAGCGTAGCGAGGGCAACCTCGTCGTTACCGTCGATCGTGACCCCTGTCTTCTGATTTATCCGCTGCCTGACTGGGAGCAGATCGAGCGCAAGTTGATGAGCCTGCCGGCTTTGCATGAGCGGTCACGCCGCCTGCAACGCCTGATGGTGGGTCATGCGACCGAGATCGATCTGGACGGTCAGGGACGGCTGTTGCTGCCGCCCGAACTGCGTGAATACGCAGGCTTGACGCGGCACGCGATGCTGATCGGCCAAGGTAATCGACTCGAGCTGTGGGACGAAGCGCGCTGGAACGAGCGTCGTGACTTCTGGGTGAAGAGCGAGGAAACCGCCACCGATCTGTCGACGGAGCTCGAGTCTCTGTCGTTGTAAGCGTCGCGCCTGGCAGGGGCGAACTCCGGTGGATGAGCACATACCGGTGCTTGTCGACGAGGTGCTGGAGGTTCTGGCCCCGTCCGCGGGCGGTTTTTATGTCGATGGGACTTTCGGTCGAGGTGGTCACACAGCACGTTTGCTGCAGGCGGTCGGCGCTGCAGGCAGCGTGCTCGCGCTCGACCGCGATCCGCAGGCAATCGCCGCAGGCCATCAAAGATTTCAGGGTGAGTCGCGTCTCGAGCTCGTGCACGCCGACTTCGCACAATTGGCGCGAGTCGTCGCCGAGCATGGGCGCGGTCGATCGGTGCAAGGCGTTTTGCTCGACCTCGGGGTCTCCTCGCCGCAAATCGACGATCCCTCCCGCGGTTTTAGTTTTTCGAAAGACGGGCCACTCGACATGCGCATGGACCCGACGCGCGGTGAGTCGGCAGCCGATTTTCTCGCTCGTGCCGATGAGCGGGAGCTGTTTCAAGTGATCGCCGAATACGGCGAAGAGCGGCACGCCCGACGCATCGCACGCGCCATCGTGACTGCGCGCGCCGAGGCGCCGCTACGTCGCACGGGCGAGCTCGCCGATCTAGTGCAACGCGTCGTGCGTACCCATGACGGCAAACACCCCGCGACGCGCACCTTCCAGGCGCTGCGTATGCAGGTCAACGACGAGCTCGGTCAATTGCAGCGCGGCCTCGAAGCGGCGTTCGACGTGCTCGCGCCGGGCGGTCGGATGGCGGTGATCAGTTTCCATTCTCTCGAAGATCGCCGGGTCAAACATTTCATCCGCGAGCGTTCGACGATCGATCCGGTTTACGCCGGATTACCACAAATTCCGGATTCGGCTCAGCCGCGTATGCGCGAGGTGGGTCGTAAGCGTCGTGCGTCGGAGGCAGAGATCGCTCGCAACCCGCGTTCGCGCAGTGCCGTGCTTCGTTGTGGGGAGCGTTTACGATGAAGATGCCGTCACGTCGCGCGCTGTATTTTTTGGTTCCCGCATTGTGGCTAGCCGTGCTCGCCTCAGCGGCGGGCGCTGTCTACGTCAAGCATCGCTCTCGCGAGTTGTTCGTCGAGCTCGAGCGTGTGAATCGCGAGCGCGATCGTCTCGAGATGGAGTGGGGTCGTTTGCAGCTCGAGCAGAGCGCTTTCTCCACGCATGCTTTCGTCGAGAACGTGGCGGCGACCAATCTCGGCATGCGAACACCGCCGCCGAAGCAAATCGAAGTGGTGGCGCCATGACGAGGTTCGCATGATCCGCTGGCCTTTCGGTAAGAAGTCGCCTGCGGCCGCCGGCCGTGGTACGTCGGCGCGTACCTCGCGCAGCGGCCTGACGCGTAAGCAAGAGGCGCCGACTCCGTCCTTCGTAATTCGCGGATACCTACTCGCGGGACTGATGGCGGTCGGTGCCGTTGCGCTCACGTGGAAAGCGGTGACGCTGCAGCTCGTTGAGGATGATTTCCTTCGAGGCCAAGGTGATGAGCGCTTCACGCGTGTGGCGCCCATCGTGGCTCACCGCGGCAGCATCACCGATCGGATGGGTGAGCCGCTGGCAGTGAGTACGCCGGTCGACTCCGTGTGGGTCAATCCCAAAGAATTGACGCTCGGAACCGATCAGATCGCTAATCTCGCCCGCGCCCTCAATCGTGATCCTGAAGAATTCAAAGAACGTATCACGGCGAATTTGCAGCGACAGTTTTTGTACGTTGCGCGTCACATGCAACCCGCCGATGCCGCCAAGATTCGCGCCCTCGACATTCCCGGTGTGCATTTGACTCGCGAGTATCGTCGCTACTACCCAGCCGGTGAGGTAACCGGTCACGTCATCGGATTCACGAGCGTAGACGATCAGGGACAAGAGGGTCTCGAGCTCGTCTACGACCACTGGCTCGCCGGTGATAACGGTGCCAAGCGCGTGATTCAAGATAACTTGGGTCGCACGGTGCAGACGGTTGAGAGCATCAAGCCGATGCGCCCCGGTCGCAATATGGCGCTTTCGCTCGATATGCGCCTGCAGTACCTCGCGTATCGTGAATTGAAGGCCGCCATGCAGCAACACCGCGCGAAGGCGGGCTCGGTCGTCGTGATCGACGTCACGACCGGTGAAGTGCTCGCGATGGTGAATCAGCCCACCTTCAATCCGAACGATCGTGCGCAGTACAAGCCGAGCGGCTACAAGAATCGCGCGGTCACTGATCTTGTCGAACCGGGCTCGACGATCAAACCTTTTGTGGTGGCTGCAGCGCTCGCGTCGGGCAAGTTCAACAACGAGAGCATCATCGACACCTCGCCCGGCATGGTGAAGGTCGGGATCAAAATGATCGAGGACAAGCACAACCTCGGTGCGATCGATCTTGCCACGGCATTGGCACGCAGTTCGAACGTGGCGATGACGCGCATTGCACTCACGCTCGGACCAGAAACCTTGCACGGCACTTTATCTAAGCTCGGTTTCGGTCGTGTGACGACGAGTGGTTATCCGGGCGAGTCGGCCGGGTTGCTCACGCAGTACAACCACTGGCGCCCGATCACGACGGCCACGGTGTCGTATGGCTACGGCCTATCGGCAACACCGCTGCAAATTGCCCAGGCTTACGCCACCTTGGGCGGCGAGGGTATGCGGCGACCCGTGTCGTTCTTGAAGGTGGAACAACCCGTCAGCGGCGAGCGAGTGCTGCCGACACAAGTGAGTCGCGATGTCGTCAACATGCTGCGATCGGTCGTTACAGCGGATATCGGCACGGGTAAGCGCGCTGCCATTCCGGGTTACACGGTGGCGGGTAAGACGGGCACCGCCTGGAAAGCGAGTGCGGGTGGTTACTCCACGAATCGATATTTGTCGGTCTTTGCGGGTCTCGCGCCCGCATCCAACCCGCGCCTCGCCACGGTCGTTGTGATCGACGAGCCGGGTGCGGGTCTCTATTACGGTGGCGACGTCGCAGCGCCCGTGTTCTCCAAGGTCGTCGGTGGTGCGCTGCGACTGCTGGCGGTTGCACCCGATGCACCCGTCGATGGCTTGACGGATCAATTGCCCGAGACACTGCCCGAGTCGCTCGATGCTCCGGGTAACGCACTCATCACCAACATCGCCGCTCGCAGCACGACGCCCAATGGTGAGGTTCGTCGATGACGGTAACTCGCAGCCTCGCGGATCTGTGTCGCGGTTACGCCGACGCTCCGTCGCTGCCCATCCGTCATATCGCGCTCGACAGTCGCCGAGTGGAGACCGACGGATTGTTTCTCGCCTGCGCGGGTCGTCGCACGCACGGTCTGCGCGGACTCGGTGAGGCCTGCTCGCGTGGTGCGAGGGCGATTTTGTGGGAGCCCGCAGCGGGTATCGAGCCGCCCGTCCCGCGAGAAGATGTTTTCATGGCGCCCGTGGCTGAGTTGTCGCGTCATGCGAGTGCGATTGCCGCGCGTTTTCATGGCGATCCTTCGTTGACGCTGGCTGTGGCCGGCGTGACCGGCACGAATGGCAAGACCACCACGAGCTGGCTCATCGCCACGGCGATGCAGCAACTGCATCGTCGGACCGGTTACATCGGCACTTTGGGTTGCGGCGTTCCGGGTGAGGCGCTGGTCGGCGGTGAATACACCACCGAAGATGCGGTGTCGGTCCAGCAGCGCTTGGCCGATTTGTTGACGTCAAAAGCGGAGTGCGTCGCGATGGAGGTGTCCTCGCATGCACTCGATCAGTTTCGGGTTGAGGCGGTCCGCTATCGCGTGGCCGCCTTCACGAATCTGACCCGAGATCACCTCGACTACCACGGCACGATGGAGAACTACGCGGCTGCGAAAGCGCGCTTGTTCGATTTGTCGCACGCGGGTGCTCGTGTGATCAATGTCGATGATGCGCAAGGCGCGAAATGGGCTCTGCAGCAGGCTTCGCTTGGCAAAGCGCCGCTGTTCGTGACGGCTCGTACGGATACGGGTCGCGCGGTGGCTCAGCAATGCGTTGCTCTCAATGCGAAGACTATCCGCATCGGCGCGTCCGACATGGAACGACACGCTCATGGCTTGCGTTTCCGTTTGATGGACTCGAGTGTCGATGGGCAGGGTGGGGCGGCTGCCTCGATCGAGATTCCGTTGATCGGCGAATTCAACGTCGACAACGTCCTCATTGCCTACGGCGTTTTGCGCGCGCTCGGTGTCACGGCCGACGATGCGCGTCGCGCGCTTGCCAGTAGCAAGGCGCCCCCGGGGCGGATGGAGGCGTTCGTGATCGACAGTGGTGCGCTCGCCATCGTCGACTACGCCCATACCCCCGATGCACTTGCGAAGGCACTCGCCGCAGCTCGGGCGCATTGTGCTCGCACACTCCACCTCGTATTCGGCTGCGGCGGCGATCGCGATGCTGGCAAACGTCCGATGATGGGTGAGGTTGCCGTTCGCCTTGCCGATCAGATCATTGTCACCGATGACAATCCCCGCACTGAGGATCCCGCGCAAATCGTTGCGGATATTCGCCGCGGCATCGCGACGGGTGTCGAGGTGGCGATCCAGCACGATCGGGCAGCGGCGATCCGTGAAGCCTTGATCGCTGCGCGTGACGGCGATGTCGTCCTAATCGCCGGAAAAGGCCATGAGGATTACCAGATCCTCGGCAGCGAGAAGCGTCCGTTTAGCGATCAGGCGATCGTCAAAGAATTCGTTCGTCGGGTGGCAGCCTGATGGCGACGCTCGCTCAATTCGCGGCAGATTGCGGCGGTGCGCTTCACGGTGAGGATCGTGACTATTCGAGTGTCTGCATCGACACTCGCAAACTCACCGCCGGTGAATTGTTCGTTGCGCTGCGCGGCCCCAACTTCGATGCCAACGCCTTCATCGCTGAGGCACAGAAACGCGGCGCCGCCGGCGCTGTCGCTGAAGTGATCTCCTCGGATGGATTGCCGATCATCCTCGTCGATGACGGTCTCGCTGCGCTGCAGCGAGCCGCTTGCAGTCATCGTCGCCGCTATGCCGGGACTTTAATTGGCGTAGCCGGTAGTAACGGCAAAACCACCACCAAGGAAATGCTGGCGAGCATCCTCGCACGTCGCGCGCCGACGCTTGCCACGGCGGGTAATCTCAATAATCACATCGGTGTCCCGCTGACTCTACTTCGTCTGGAGACGCAGCATCGTCATGCGGTCATCGAGATGGGTGCTAATCATCCGGGCGATGTGACCGAGTTAGCCGGATTCGCACAGCCCTCCATCGGACTCGTCACCAATGCGGGTGCCGAACATCTCGAGGGTTTCGGCAGCCTAGAAGCAGCGGCGCGCGCGGAAGGTGAGTTGTTCGCCGCGTTGCCGGCTGACGGTGTCGCCGTGCTGAACGTCGATGATCCGTTCGCGGGACTGTGGCGCGACATGACAGTCGCTCGAATCGTGACTTTCGGACTTGGCTCGAAAGCGGATTTTTCGGCGCGTGACATTCACACGTCGAGTGATCGGCAAGGTTTCGCGACGCGCTTCGTGATGCATACCCCGCAAGGCATGGTCGACATCGAGCTTGCACTTGCCGGTAAGCACAATGTCATCAACGCGTTGGGTGCTGCAGCGGCTGCTGTCACAGCAGGTGCCACGCTTGAACATGTGGCTGCAGGCCTTGCTGCCATGCGACCCGTGGCCGGTCGGCTCCAGTGGCGCGGTACGACCTGTGGAGCTTCTTTAATCGACGACTCTTACAACGCGAATCCGAGTTCGATGCAGGCGGCGATCGACGTGCTGGCGAATCAATCGGCCCGTCGTTGGCTCGTCATCGGCGACATGGGTGAGTTGGGTGACTTCGCGATCGAGGCCCATCGGGAGGCCGGTCGTTATGCGCGAGCTCATGGCGTCGAGCGCCTGTTTGCCTTTGGATCGCTCGCGGCGCTTGCGGCGGAGAGTTTCGGGACGGGCGCAACTTTGCATACCGAGATCGAGGATTTGATCGCAGCGGTGCGAGCTGAGTTGGCGAGCGACGTCTGTCTACTCGTGAAGGGCTCTCGCTCCAATCGGCTCGAGCGCCTCGTACAAGCCTTGAGCGGCACTACTGCCGCGGGGACACACTGACATGCTGCTGTGGTTGACGCAGGAATTTGCCGATACGTTGAGATTTCTCAACGTGTTTTCCTATCTCACGATGCGCGCGATCATGGCTGCGCTGTCGGCGCTCGCTATTTCGCTCCTGATCGGGCCTTGGATGATCGAGCGTTTGTCGCGCTATCAGATCGGTCAAGTGATCCGCGAGGAGGGTCCGCAAACGCACTTCAAGAAAGCAGGGACGCCGACGATGGGCGGACTGCTGATTCTGGTGGCGATCCTCGCGAGCACCTTGCTTTGGGCCGATCTCGGCAATCGCTTTGTTTGGGTGGTGTTGGGTGTTACCGCTCTCTTTGGTTTGGTCGGTTTCTGGGACGACTATCTGAAGCTGATCAAAAAGAACAGCAAAGGTCTGATCGCGAGATACAAATATTTTTGGCAATCGGTCGGTGGTCTCGCTGCGGCACTCGTGCTTTGGTACACGGCAAAGTCGCCAGCCGATACGACGCTGTATTTGCCTTTCTTGAAGAACTTCGCGCTGCCGCTGGGCTTCGTCGGCTTCGTCGTACTGACCTATCTGATGATCGTCGGCATGAGCAATGCGGTGAACCTCACCGACGGTCTCGATGGTCTTGCCATCATGCCCGCTGTGATGGTCGCAGCGGCCTTGGGTGTTTTCGCCTATGCGAGCGGTAACGCGGTGTTCGCAAGCTACCTCGCCATTCCGGCGGTGCCGCAAGCGGGAGAACTGCTGATCGTGTGTGCTGCATTGGTCGGAGCAGGGCTCGGATTTCTTTGGTTCAATACCTATCCGGCACAGGTCTTCATGGGTGATATCGGCGCGCTCGCGCTCGGTGCTGCGCTCGGGACGATTGCCGTGATCGTACGACAGGAACTCGTCGTGCTCGTGATGGGCGGTATCTTCGTACTCGAGACCGCGTCGGTCATCTTGCAGGTGGCTTCGTTCAAGCTGACTGGCAAGCGCATTTTCCGTATGGCGCCCATTCATCATCACTTCGAGCTTAAAGGTTGGGCTGAACCGAAAGTGATCGTGCGCTTTTGGATCATCACCTTCTTCTTGGTCCTCGCGGGTCTTGCGACCCTAAAGCTGCGGTGATCATGAAAGAGAGCACTGGCAATGCACTGATCGTGGGGCTCGGCAAGACCGGTGTGTCGGTTGCGCGGCATTTGACCGCGCGTGGCTGGCAGATCGCCGTCACCGATACGCGCCTCGATCCGCCGGGCAGTGCCGAGCTCACGAGCATCGCGCCCGAGGCGCGCTGTCGCTTCGGTGGTTTCGATTCCGCGTTGTTAGCCGGTATCGATCTGGTCGTCGCCTCACCGGGCGTTTCGCCGACCGAGCCCTTGTTGCAGTCGGCGCGTGCCCGCGGCGTTGAGATTGTCGGTGATATCGAGTTGTTTGCTCGTGAAGTGCAAGCACCCGTCATCGGAATTACCGGCACGAACGGCAAGAGCACGGTGACCACGCTCGTCGGCCAGATGGCTGCGCGCGCGGGTATCGCGGTGGCCGTGGGTGGGAATCTGGGCGCGCCTGCGCTCGATTTGCTGGCCTCTGGTAAGCCTGCGCTATTCGTGCTCGAGCTCTCGAGCTTTCAGTTGGATACAACTTTTTCTTTGCACTTGCGTGCAGCGACAGTCTTGAACGTGACCGAGGATCATCTCGATCGCTACGGCACGATGCAGGCCTATGCGGCATCCAAGGCGCGCATTTTCGAGCGTTGCGAACACGCCGTCCTCAATCTCGACGATCCGCTGGTTGCCGGGATGTCACCTCATGGGTCTGCGGTCAGTGGTTTTTCGATCGAATCCGCTGCGGGCGCGCGTTATCACCTGACCACGGTTGCTGGCGCGAAGTGGTTGGCAATCGATGCCGAACCGATCATGGCCGTTCGTGAGATGCGCCTCGGTGGCTTACATAACGCCGCCAACGCGCTGGCGGCATTGGCGCTAGGCGATGCCGTCGGCTTGTCGCGCGAGGCGATGTTGTCGGAGCTGCGCGAGTTCGCGGGCTTGCCGCATCGCTCGCAGTGGGTCGGTGAGCATGCCGGCGTGCGGTACATCAATGATTCGAAGGGCACCAACGTCGGTGCCACGCTCGCCGCCGTATCCGGGCACGAGGGTGGTTTGATCGTGATCGCCGGCGGTGATGGTAAAGGGCAGGATTTCACGCCGCTCGCCGCCGCTTTCGCTGGCCGTGTGCGACACACTCTTTTGATCGGTCGAGACGCTGCCCGCATCGCGAGCGTGCTGCAGGGCATCTGCCCGACCGAGATCGTCGCGAATCTCGATGAGGCCGTCCAACGTGCCGCTCAAGTCGCTTCGCCGGGTGACACCGTTTTGATGTCACCCGCTTGCGCCAGCCTCGACATGTTTCGTGATTACGCCCAACGCGGCGACCTGTTCGCTGCAGCCGTGCGGAGACTGAGCTGATGGCCACTATCGTATTACCCGGGCGTTCCGCGAGTCGCGGTACCGCGATTCATCTCGACACGGTCACCTTGATGCTCGTGTTCTCGATCGTACTACTCGGACTTGTGATGGTCAGTTCCGCGTCCATCTCGATCGCGAGCAAGGATGGCGGCGACGCCTTCTCCTACGTGAGTGCCCAGTTTGCCACGATGTTGGTTGGCTGCATGGCCGCAGCGCTCGTGTTTACCGTACGCACGGAGCTGCTCGATAAGTTTGCGTTGCCCTTGCTGGGGCTTGCTGCGCTCGCGCTCGTGCTGGTGCTGATCCCGGGCATCGGCCACTCGGTGAACGGTGCGCGTCGCTGGATTCGTATCGCGGGCATCAGCATCCAAGTTTCCGAGGTGGCGCGCGTCATCGTGCTCACGTTCATCGCGAGCTATGCGGTGCGACGCGAGGCGGAATTGCGCAGCAGCTTGCTCGGCTTGATCAAGCCGCTCGGTGTCGTTGGCATCTTCTTCATTCTTTTACTCGGCGAGCCCGATTTCGGCGCAGCCACGGTGCTGGCGGCGACGGCGTTTGGCGTGCTCTTCATTGCAGGCGCTCGCTGGCGCGACGTGCTGGGCTTGGCGTTGGTCGGTGGTGCGTTGATTGCGCTCGTCGCCGTGTCTTCTGAATATCGTCTGCGCCGCTTGACCTCCTTCCGAAATCCTTGGGAAGACCCTTTCGACAGCGGCTTCCAACTGACGCAGAGTCTCATCGCCATCGGTCGTGGCGGCTGGACGGGTGTTGGCCTCGGTGAGAGCGTGCAGAAATTGTTTTATCTGCCAGAGGCGCACACCGACTTTCTCTTCGCTGTGCTGGCGGAAGAACTCGGTTTGATCGGTATCATCGTCACCTTGTTACTGTTCCTGGCCTTGGCTTGGCGCGCACTATTCATCGCGAAGCTGGCCAGTGACGCCGGTTTGAAGTTCCCGGCGTATCTCGCTGTCGGTTTTGGGATTTGGCTGGCCATTCAGGCGTTCATCAACATGGGCGTGAACATGGGCGCCTTGCCGACCAAGGGGCTCACGCTGCCCTTCATGAGCTACGGTCGTTCGAGTCTGATCGCCACGTTGGCTTGGGTCGGCATCCTGCTTCGCGTGTATCACGAGGCCGTGCAGGCGACGCGCGGACGCGCCGCGATTTCTTTGCGTGAAGGCGCCGAGCGAACGAGTTCGCGTCGTTTGACGGGTGAGGTGCAGGAAGCATGACCGCACCTTGCGTCATGATCATGGCGGGCGGCACCGGAGGTCATGTCTTTCCGGCGCTCTCTCTCGCCGACTGGTTACGACAGCGCGGATTTCGCATCGTGTGGCTCGGGACGAAGCGCGGTATCGAGGCGCGTCTCGTGCCCGCAGCGGGGATTGATGTCGAGTGGATCGATATCGGTGGTTTGCGTGGCAAGACTCTCGGCACTTTGCTGGCAGCACCGTGGCGTTTGGCGCGCGCGCTGTGGCAGTCGCTGCGCGCGATTTGGCGCCATCGTCCTGTGGTCGTTGTCGGTCTTGGTGGTTATGTCACAGGCCCCGGTGGTGTGGCGGCGCGTTTATCCGGTAAGCCGCTCGTGATCCACGAACAGAATGCCGTCGCGGGCTTCACCAATCGCATGCTCGCCAAAGTGGCGACGCGCGTGCTCGAGGGTTTCGACGGGGGCTTCGCCGCTTCGGTCGGCGCGATCGCGGTCGGCAATCCAGTACGAGAAGCCTTTTTCGCCTTGCCAGCGCCCGCTACGAGATTTTCGGGGCGTCACGATGCCATGCGCATCCTCGTGATCGGCGGAAGTCAGGGCGCGCAACGTCTGAATTCTTTGGTGCCGAGCGCAATGGCGATGTTGAAAGACGAGTTCGATATCGTCGTGCGCCATCAGAGTGGCGAGCGCGGTGTCGAGCAAACTCGTGCAGCCTACGACAACTCGGCGGTATCGGCCGAAGTGAGCGCCTTCATCGACGACGTGTCTGCAGCGTATGCGTGGGCTGATGTCGTGATCTGCCGCGCCGGCGCATTGACGGTAGCCGAGGTGGCCGCTGCAGGGCTCGCCGCAATTTTCATTCCACTGCCGTCGGCGGTCGACGATCACCAAACTCGGAATGCCGAATTTCTCGTCACGCGCGGCGCGGCCATCCGTCTCGCCGAGCGTGGTCTCGACGCGGGTCAGCTTGCCGACTCGCTGCGAGTGTTACTGCGTGACCGTGCGGTGTTGCTCGGCATGGCTGAGAAGGCTCGAGAGTTGGCGCGTCCCGCTGCGACCCGAGAACTCGGTGAACACTGTCTTGCGGCAGCTGGAGTCGCAGTATGAATTCGATGGAGCGCATGCGGCGCATCAACACCATCCACTTCGTCGGTATCGGCGGCAGTGGTATGGGAGGCATTGCCGAGGTGTTGCTGAATCTGGGCTATCGCGTCCAAGGAAGTGACCTCAAGAAGAGTGCGGTCACGCAGCGTCTCGAAGAGCTCGGTGCGCGCATCACGCAGGGCCATGCTGCCGAGAATGTGAGCGGCGCGGACGTCGTCGTGGTCTCGACCGCCGTCTCGCAGGAGAACCCCGAAGTCGCTCGTGCGTTGCAGCTGCGCCTGCCCGTCGTACCGCGCGCCGAGATGCTCGGCGAATTGATGCGCTTCCGCTCGGCCATCGCCGTGGCGGGCACGCACGGTAAGACGACGACGACGAGTCTCATCGCCTCTGTGCTCGCCGAGGGTGGAGAAGATCCGACCTTCGTGATTGGTGGACGGCTTAAAAGTGCCGGTACGAACGCGCGTCTCGGCGCGGGGCGTTATCTCGTGGCTGAGGCCGACGAGAGCGATGCATCGTTCTTGCACCTGCAACCGTTGATCTCGGTCGTCACCAATATCGATAACGATCATCTCGGCACGCACGATGGTGATTTCAATCGTCTGCGACAGAGCTTCGTCGACTTTCTTCACAACTTGCCGTTCTACGGCTTGGCGGTGTTGTGCGTCGACGACGCCGAAGTGCGCGGCATCTTGCCGAAAGTCGGTCGTCCGATCACCACCTACGGTTTTGAAGCCAACGCCGACATTCGCGCTGTCAACGTACAGCGCCAAGGTTTACAGACCTCGTACGAGGTGGTGCGGCCTGGGCATTCCGAGCCGCTGGCCATTACCGTGAATTTGCCCGGCCGACACAATGTCCTGAATTCTTTGGCGGCGGTAGCGGTTGCCAGTGAACTGGGTATTGATGATGCCGCGATCCAGCGTGCGCTCGCCAAGTTCCAGGGTGTCGATCGCCGTTTGCAGTTCGTTGGAACGGTACCGGCCGGTCAAGGCGAGGCCGTGGTCATCGACGACTACGGTCATCACCCGACCGAAATCCGCGCGACGCTCGATGCCGTACGGCAAGCCTATCCGGGCCGACGTGTGGTGCTCGCCTTTCAGCCACATCGCTATACGCGCACGCGCGATCTTCTCGATGATTTCGCGGGGGTGCTCTCAACTGCGGACGTGCTGCTCGTCAGCGAGGTCTACGCCGCCGGTGAGGCGCCGATCCCCGGAGCGGATGGCCGAGCGATTTGTCGTGCAGTGCGCAGTCGCGGTCATATCGAGCCGGTGTTCCTGCCGCGCATCGAAGAATTGGGCGATGTTCTTGCCGAGTTGCTGCGCGCGGGCGATGTCGTTCTCGCGATGGGTGCGGGCACCGTGAGCGGCGTAGCGCATGATCTGCCGCAGCGTCTGGGCGGCCGTGCCGCAGGTCGGGAGGAGGTCAAGTGAGCGACCTCGAAACCCGTTTCGCTGGTCGCCTGCGTCGTCACGAGCCCATGTCGCGACATACGTCTTGGCATGTTGGCGGTCCGGCCGATTGGTTTTTTGAGCCGCGTGATCGCGAGGATCTCGCTGCCTTCTTGCGCGCCATTCCCGCCGATTTGCCGTTGTGGTGGGTGGGCCTTGGCAGCAACCTGCTCGTGCGTGATGGTGGGCTGCGCGGCGCGGTGATTCTCACGCACGGCGCTTTCTCCAAACTCGAGCCACGCGCCGATGGGCTCATCTGGTGCGAAGCGGGTGTGCCCTGTGCGCGTATCGCTCGTCATTGTGTGCGACTCGGCTTAGGTCCTGCCGAATTCTTTGCCGGCATCCCGGGGACACTCGGTGGTGCGCTCGCCATGAATGCGGGTGCTTTTGGCGGCGAGACTTGGTCGCATGTGCGCGAGGTCGAAGTGATCGATCGAGCGGGGAACATTCGCTGGCGTGCCGCAGGTGAGTATCGTGTGGCGTACCGCCACGTGAGCGCACCGGTCACGGGTGAGGCATTCCTCGGTGCGACGCTCGCGTTCGAGTCGCGTCCCGCGAGCAACAATGACACGCTGCGCGATCTGCTCGTTGAGCGCAAAGCGAAACAGCCGATCGGCGAGTGGAGTTGTGGATCGGTTTTCACTAATCCGGTCGGCGACCATGCTGCGCGGTTGATCGAGGCTGCGGGACTCAAGGGACGTCGTATCGGTGGCGCCTGTGTCTCATCGAAGCACGCCAACTTCATCATCAACGAGGGTGAGGCGAAAGCTGCTGATCTCGAGCAACTGATCGCTGAAGTACGCGATGTCGTCGAGGCTCGCTTTGGTGTGCGTCTTCAGACCGAGGTGCGGATCGTGGGAGAGGCGGCCTGATGCGCTCCATCACCGACGCGCGTGAATTTGGCAAGGTCGCCGTACTGCTCGGGGGATCTTCCACCGAGCGCGAAGTGTCATTGCGCTCAGGGCAAGCGGTGCTCGCCGCTTTGCAACGTCGCGGTGTCGATGCGGTTGCGTTCGATCCGAAAGAGCGTTCTTTGACTGCGCTGCTCGATGATCGTGTCGATCGCGTGTGGATCGCGTTGCACGGCCCCGGCGGCGAAGACGGCACCGTTCAAGGCGCTCTTGAGTGCCTCGGCCTGCCTTACACGGGTAGTGGCGTACTCGGTTCGGCAATCTGCATGGACAAGTTGCGCACGAAGCGTCTCGTGGCTGCAGTCGGCATCGCGACGGCCGACAGTGTCGAGTTGCGCGGCCCAGAAGATTTTGAACTTGCCGTTCAGCGTCTCGGATTGCCGATGATCGTCAAGCCCGCTACGCAGGGCTCATCGGTCGGCATGAGCAAGGTCGACAGCGCCGCTCAATTGCCTGCTGCTTTCGCGGCAGCAGCTGCAACCGATGACCTCGTTTTCGCAGAGCCCTGGCTCAAAGGACCCGAGTACACAGTCGGTATCTTGCAGGGCCACGCGTTGCCGGCGATCCGGATCGAAACGCCGAATACTTTTTACGACTACGAAGCGAAGTATCTACGCAACGACACGCAGTACCACTGCCCAGCCGGTCTTTCGCTCGAAGCCGAGCGTCACATGGCGGCTCTCGCACGCGGCGCCTTTGAAGCAGCTGCCGGTGAAGGTTGGGGTCGTGTCGATTTCATGATGGACGTTACCGGTCGCCCGCTCATGCTCGAGATCAATACGGTCCCGGGTATGACGGATCACAGTCTCGTTCCGATGGCCGCGGCGGCCGCCGGGATCGATTTCGATACTTTAGTTTGGCGCGTGCTCGAAACGAGCTTCACGCGCCGACGTGGAACTTGAGGAAGCACTGAACATGTTCGGAGCCCGAAAGCCCCGCAATCGTCGTCGCCAGGAAGAGGGTCGTTGGCAGTGGCCCGTCATCGATTGGCGTCGTTGGATCTACAGCTTTGCTGGTGTCGCCGTGATCGCGGCTTTCGGCGGCATGATCGTGATCGCTCTCGATCAGCCTATCGATCGCGTCACCGTTCAGGGGCGTTTCCAGCGTGTCTCGCCGATGGATGTCGAGCAAGCGGTGCGTGATCGCCTGCATGAGGCAGGTCTCGTTTCCGTAAATCTCGCGACGCTGCAGCGCGCCATCGAAGAGTTGCCATGGGTCGATACGGCGAGTGTTGCTCGGCAGTGGCCGCGTGGCTTGACCGTCCAGATCACGGAACAAGTGGCGGCCGCGCGCTGGGGTGCCAATGGTCTTCTCAATGCGCGTGGCCAGTTATTTTTGAGCGAGGCTCGATTCATTCCACCCGAGTTGCCGCGGCTGACGGGCCCGAACGGCTCCGAAGGGCTCGTCGCGCAGCGCTACTTCGCGATCCAAGGCCGCTTGATCGAAGGTGGCGTGCGCATCGTCGCGCTGCGTCTTGATGCGCGCGGTGCATGGGAAATCGATCTCGACAACGGTGTGAAGGTGCGTCTCGGTCGTCGCCAAGTCGATGAGCGATTCGACCGCTTCGTCGCCGCTGCGCTACGCCTCGTCGTACAGCGTGGCGCTGAAATGGCGTACGTCGACATGCGTTACACGAACGGCTTCGCGGTGGGTTGGCGCGGCGGCACCAAGGTCGCGACAGTCGACGAATTCGACGAAACCTCTGAAGGCTGATTACACGGAACGGCAGCGAAACATGGCGAAGAAAACGGACAGACAGCTCATCGTCGGATTGGACATCGGCACCTCCAAGGTGGTGGCCTTGGTGGGCGAAATCGCCGCCGACAACAGCATCGAGATCATCGGCATCGGGTCACAGCCATCGCGCGGCTTGAAGCGGGGCGTGGTCGTGAATATCGAGTCGACCGTGCAGTCGATCCAGCGCGCTGTCGAAGAAGCCGAGTTGATGGCCGGTTGTGAGATTCACTCCGTCTTCGCCGGCATCGCCGGCAGTCACGTGCGCAGCCTGAATTCGCACGGTGTCGTCGCTATTCGCGACAAGGAAGTGCAACAGGTCGACGTCGAGCACGTGATCGATGCTGCCAAGGCGGTCGCCATTCCTGCAGATCAAAAAATTCTGCACGTATTACCGCAGGAATTCATCATCGACGGCCAAGAGGGTATTCGAGATCCCGTCGGTATGTCCGGCGTGCGTCTCGAGGCGAAGGTGCATATCGTGACCGGTGCCGACAGCGCTGCGCAGAACATCGAGAAATGCATCCAGCGCTGTGGTCTCGCCGTCGATGACATCGTGCTCGAGCAGCTGGCATCGAGTTATGCCGTGCTGACGGAAGATGAAAAAGATCTCGGTGTTTGCATCGTCGATATCGGCGGTGGCACCACCGACATTGCCGTGTTCTCGCATGGTGCGATCAGGCATACCGCTGTGATTCCCATCGCGGGCGATCAAGTCACCAACGACATCGCTGTCTCCATGCGTACGCCGACGCCGAGTGCGGAAGAGATCAAGCTCCGCTATGCCTGTGCGCTCTCGCAGCTCGCGAATTCGGACGAGACGATCGAAGTACCGAGCGTGGGCGATCGTCCCGCAAGGCGCTTGGCTCGCCAAACTTTGGCTGAGGTGGTCGAGCCGCGTTACGAAGAGCTCTTCGCCCTCATCCAAGAAGAGTTGCGTCGCAGCGGTTTCGAGGAGGTCATCGCCGCGGGCATCGTGCTCACCGGCGGTAGCGCCAAGATGGAAGGCGCCATCGAGCTCGCCGAAGAAGTTTTCCACTTGCCGGTGCGCCTCGGTGTGCCTGCGGGTGTGCGTGGCATCGCCGATGTCACGAGTAATCCGATTCATGCAACGGGCGTCGGCCTGTTGCTCTACGGCCGCGATCACACCGTGCCGGGCCAGCGCAGCCGCGTCATCGCCGGTGGCGCGCGCAGCATGGTCGATCGCATGAAGAATTGGTTCCAGGGAAATTTTTGATCTTTCGACATTCACGACACAGGAGCGACTCAACATGTTCGAACTGATGGATGCTTACAGCCAAAGTGCGGTAATCAAGGTTCTCGGCGTCGGTGGTGGTGGCGGTAACGCCGTCTCGCACATGGTGCAAACGGGAATCGAAGGCGTGGACTTCATGTGCATCAACACCGATGCGCAGGCTCTGAAGAACTCCAACGTCAAGACCGCGTTGCAAATCGGCTCGAACATCACCAAGGGCTTGGGTGCCGGTGCAAATCCGGACGTGGGTCGCCAAGCAGCCATGGAAGATCGTGATCGCATCATCGAGTTGATCGAGGGTTGCGACATGCTCTTCATCACCGCTGGCATGGGCGGTGGAACGGGTACGGGTGCCGCGCCGGTTGTGGCGCAGATCGCCAAGGAGCTCGGAATTCTCACGGTCGCGGTCGTGACGCGTCCGTTCAACATGGAAGGTAACAAGCGTTCGGTCGTCGCCGACATGGGCATGAGCGAACTCGCGAAGCATGTCGACTCGCTCATCACCATCCCGAACCAAAAGCTGCTCACGGTCCTCGGTCCGAAGACCACCCTGCTCGATGCGTTCAAGAGCGCCAACGGGGTGTTGCAGGGTGCCGTTCAGGGCATTGCCGAGCTGATCACGCGCCCGGGTCTCATCAACGTCGACTTCGCCGACGTGCGTACCGTGATGAGCGAGACCGGTATGGCGATGATGGGTTCTGGTCATGCGAGCGGTGAAGATCGCGCGCGTGTCGCCGCTGAAATGGCTGTCTCGTCGCCGCTGCTCGAAGACGTCAATCTGTCGGGCGCTCGCGGCATCCTCGTCAACGTCACTGCCGGCATGGATCTCGGCATCGGCGAGTTTGAAGAGGTCGGCAACATCGTCAAGGAATTCGCTTCGGAAGATGCGACCGTCGTCGTGGGTACCGTCATCGACCCGAACCTCAGCAACGAGTTGCGCGTGACGGTGGTCGCGACCGGTCTCGGACGCCCGCAAGCGCAGGTTGCGCCGGCACCGGCTCCGACGGCCACGCGTGCGGTCGGAGTTCGTGGCGAGGGTGTCGCCCGTCCGGTACGTCGTCCGTTCGCGGTCAGCTCCGACTACTCCAAGCTGGAGGTGCCGGCGATCGAGCGCCTGAAGGCAGCGGCCGGTGACGGTCTTGTGCACAGTGCCGAGCCGGTGGAAGACATCCTCGATATCCCGGCGTTTTTGCGTCGGCAGGCTGACTGACCGTCTTTGAGATAAGATTCGCCTCCGTCGTGATCAGGCGGCGCGCCGAACCTCGGTGCGCCGCCTGATTCGGAAGAAATCATGGTTGGTCAAAGAACTCTCAAGAACATCATGCGGGCAAGCGGTGTGGGCTTGCACACCGGCAAGCGCATCCTGATGACGGTGCGTCCGGCAGCCCCCGATACCGGCATTGTGTTCCGTCGCACCGATCTGCCGGAGCCGGTGGACATTCCGGCGCGCGCCGAGAATGTCGGCGAGACTATGCTTGGCACCGTGCTCCACAAGGGCGATGTGAAGGTGTCGACGGTGGAGCATCTGTTGTCGGCCTTCGCGGGTCTTGGCATCGATAACGCGCTCGTCGAGGTGTCCGGTCCTGAAGTGCCCATCATGGATGGCAGCGCAGGTCCTTTCGTATTCCTGCTCCAGTCGGCAGGCATCGAAGAGCAGCGTGCGCCGAAGCGTTTTATCCGCATCAAAAAGAGCGTACAGGTCGAAGACGGTGACAAGTGGGCCCGTTTCGATCCCTTCGATGGTTTCAAGGTGAACTTCGAAATCGAGTTCAACCATCCGATTTTCAAGCGTCGCGCTCAGCGTGCGAGCATGGATTTCTCGACAACCTCGTTCCTCAAAGAAATCAGTCGTGCACGCACGTTCGGCTTCATGCGCGATCTCGAATTCATGCGATCGCGCAATCTCGCGCTCGGCGGCAATCTCGATAACGCCATCGTTCTCGATGATTCGAAAGTGTTGAACGAGGGTGGCTTGCGTTACGAAGACGAGTTCGTCAAACACAAGATTCTCGATGCCATCGGCGATTTGTATCTGCTCGGCTTTTCGTTGATCGGCGAGTTCACCGCGTTCAAGTCGGGCCACGGCTTGAATAACCGATTGTTGCGCACCGTGCTTGCCGACCCGGCAGCCTGGGAAGCGGTGGTGTTCGAGCGACCGGAAGACGCGCCGATTTCTTACGTTCGACCGCCCGCGCTCGCGGCAGCCGGCTGAATCCGCACCAACGATTTTTTCAACGACGGGTCTCGCGCCACGATCGCGCTCCAGTGCTCGGCGAGGGCATATCGCAACCTAGCCGACCACGCGGCGTTGCCGGCGTGCAGGGTGAGGCAGCCTTCACGGACACTCACCTGCGTCACGGCGCCCGCGAGTTCATCGCCCCATAGCGTCGCCAGAAATGCTTTCCAGTCTTCGACGCGGTCAGCCGCAGCGGCGATTCGTTGCTGGCCGAGACCGGCCTTTGCCAATAAGTCCTTGATTTCCAGAGGTTTTCCTCGGGGTCGGACTTGGCCGGTCGCCGTTTTGGCCGATTTTGGGTTGTTTCGCACAGTTGATTTGGGCATAGTCCCCGGCCTGTTCGGGCCGTCGACCCGTCTGCCGGAGCGAGTATCGCACCGCGAGGGTCTGTCGGCGATCTTCTCTCCCGCCGCAATCGGGGGTCTGGCATATGAGATTGATCGTGTTTGCGCGCCGCGCGGCCGGCGCATCCCGCGTCGATTTGTCCGGTCGTTTGGTGATTGCCACGGCCGCGACCGTGCTTTTGTCGTTGATGGCGGGTGCTTTCTACGCCGGTATTCAGCTGGGTTCGCGCGCTGCGTTCGATTCGGCGAGCCCGGGTGGTATTGCGCGAGCGGCGCTGCAACAAAAGCGGGAGCTCGAGGATCTGCGAGCCCGTGTTCAAGAGCGTATCGATGTGCTCTCGGCTCGGGTCGGTCAAGCCAACGCGCAGCTCGTGCGTCTCGATGAACTCGGCAAGCGTCTGGTCGAAATGGCAAACATCGATTCGCGCGAATTCGACTTCGGTTCACCCGTGGCGATGGGTGGTCCGGAGCAGCCGGGTGAGCCTGCCGCGGCCCCCGATCTGACTTCGATGATCGATGCCCTCGAGTCGCAACTCGCTTCGCGCGATGTGCAGCTCGGTGTGCTCGAGAGCCTGATTTTACAGCGGGATTTGCGTCGTCAGACCCTGCCCGACGGACGACCTGTTCGACAGGGTTATCTCTCGTCGGGCTTTGGAACGCGGCAAGATCCTTTCACCGGCCACGGTACCTGGCATCTTGGCGTGGATTTCGCCGGTAATGAGGGAGATCCGGTGATTTCCGTGGGTGCGGGCATCGTGACGTACGCCGGTGAACGCAGCGGCTATGGTCTCGTGGTCGATGTCGCCCACGGCGATGGCTTTGTGACCCGCTATGCGCACAATCGTCAACTCAAGGTGCGCGTCGGTGATGCCGTCACGCGCGGGCAACAGATTGCCGCGATGGGTTCGACCGGTCGTTCGACCGGTCCACACGTCCATTTCGAGGTTCTCCGTAACGGGCGGCACGTCAATCCGCTTGCCTACATCGACCGTTGACGTCGGTCGTTGAACCATTCGACCCGCCGACCGTCAAACCGTAAAATGGCGGTTTTAGCCGCAAGGTCCATAACTCCGTGCTGAATTTCCTTACCCGTATTTTCGGCAGCCGCAACGAGCGGTTGCTGAAGGCCATGTCCCGTGAAGTGCGCGCAGCGGCCGCCTTCGAGCCCGCGCTGCAGGCGCTTAGCGACGAGGCCCTCAAAGCCAAGACGGAGGAGTTCCGCGCCCGGCTCGCCGCCGGCACCACGCTTGATCAATTGCTGCCCGAGGCCTTCGCCGTCGTTCGAGAGGCAGGGCGTCGTGTGCTCGGCATGCGTCACTTCGACGTTCAGTTGATCGGTGGCATGGCACTGCATCGCGGACGCATCGCCGAGATGCGCACCGGTGAAGGTAAAACCTTGATGGCGACCTTGCCTGCCTATCTCAATGCGCTGCCGGGTGAGGGCGTCCACGTCGTCACCGTCAACGAATATCTCGCTCAGCGCGATGCCGAGTGGATGGGACCGATCTATCGCTTTCTCGGTTTGTCGGTCGGTGTGATTCGCAACTCGCAGAGCTCCGAAGAAAAGCGTGCTGCTTATCGTTGCGACATCACCTACGGCACCAACAACGAATTCGGCTTCGACTACCTTCGCGACAATCTCGCTTTCCGACTCGAAGATCGTGTGCAGCGTCAGCTCTCGTTTGCGATCGTCGACGAAGTCGACTCCATCCTCATCGACGAGGCGCGCACGCCGCTCATTATCTCCGGTCCCGCCGAGGAAGGTGTCGACACTTACGTCGCGATCAATAATCTGGTTCCGCGACTCGAGCGTGGCGAGACCATCGAGAAGAGCGCGACGTCTGCTTTTGCAGGTACCGAGACCGACTCGACCGGTGACTACACGGTCGACGAGAAACAGCGTCAGGTGCATCTGACCGAGGCCGGTCACGAGAAGGTCGAGGCGTTGATGATCGAGGCGGGTCTGCTGCGTGAAGGCGAGAGCCTCTACGATCCGGCCAACATTCGTCTGATGCATCATTTGAATGCCGCTTTGCGTGCGCATGCGCTTTACAAGCGCGATGTCGAATACATCGTGCGCGGCGGTGAGGTCATCATCGTCGATGAGTTCACCGGTCGTACGATGCCGGGTCGTCGTTGGTCCGATGGCTTGCATCAGGCCGTCGAAGCCAAAGAAGGCGTTCGCGTTCGCGAGGAAAACCAAACCATCGCGTCGATCACGTTCCAGAACTATTTCCGTCTCTACAAGAAGCTCTCGGGCATGACCGGTACGGCCGATACCGAAGCGCCCGAGTTCATGCAGATCTACGGGCTCGAGGTCAACGTCATTCCGACGCACCGGCCGATGATTCGCAAAGATCACGCGGATCTTGTGCATCTGACTCAGGCCGACAAATTCAAGGCCATCATCGAAGACATTCGCGATTGCGTGGGTCGTTCACAGCCGGTTCTGGTGGGCACCACCTCGATCGAAACCTCGGAACTGCTCTCGGGTGTTTTGAAGAAAGAAGGCATCGCGCACGAAGTGCTCAATGCCAAGCAGCACGAGCGCGAAGCGCAAATCGTCGCGCAGGCGGGTCGACCGGGTTCGGTCACTATCGCCACCAACATGGCCGGTCGTGGCACCGACATCGTTCTCGGTGGCAGCCTCGAAGCGGAGCTCACCGCGTTGGGCGATTCGGCCAGCGAGGCGGATCGTGAGCGCGTGAAGGCCGAGTGGAAAGCGAGACACGACCAAGCGCTCGCCGCGGGTGGTCTGCACATCATCGGCACCGAGCGACACGAGTCGCGTCGTATCGACAATCAGCTGCGTGGTCGTTCCGGTCGTCAAGGCGATCCGGGCTCTTCGCGCTTCTATCTCTCGATGGAAGACAACCTGATGCGGATCTTCGGCGATCCGAACTTCACCAAGCGGCTGCTCTCGGCGGCTGGCATGAAGGAAGGCGAGGTCATCGAAAGTCGCATGCTGAGCCGTCGTATCGAGATGGCGCAGCGCAAGGTCGAGTCGCACAACTTCGACATCCGCAAGCAATTGTTGCTGTTCGATGATGTCGCGAACGATCAACGCAAAGTCATCTATCAGCAGCGCACCGAAATTATGGGTGCCGCCGATACGGCGACTGCGGTGCGTGGCATTCAGGAAGATGTGCTCGCGCGCGTGCTCGACGAAGCTCTGCCGCGTAACGTGCCGCACGAAGATTGGGATCTCGATGGCTTGCGCGACAGCATTCGCAAGGATTTCGCCACCGACGTCGATCCGAAAGGGTGGCTGACCGCCGAACCCGATCTTGATGAGCCGACCTTGCGCAAGCGTCTGCAGGATGCGGTGGCGGCCAACTACAACGCCAAGTCGCAGCGGTACGGCGCTGAGCTCATGCACCAGCTCGAGAAGGACATCATGCTGCGCACGCTCGATCAGCACTGGCGCGAGCATTTGGCGGCGATGGATTACTTGCGCCAAGGCATTCACCTGCGCAGTTACGCGCAGAAGGACTACCGCTACGAGTACAAGCGCGAAGCGTACGAGCTCTTCAGCAGCATGCTCGATCGCGTGAAGTTCGATACCGCTTCGGTGTTGATGCGTATCGAAATTCGTAGCGAAGCGGATCTGCAGCGCGAGGAAGAAGAGCGTCAGCGTCGCTTGCTCGCGGCTTTGCAGGCGCAGCATGCAGAAGCGCAGTCGGCCTTGTCGGCGCCGGAGCCGAACGCAGCCGAGCAGGGCCCGCCGCCATCGGCGATTCCGCAGGTTCGGGCCGATCGTAAGGTGGGCAGAAACGAACCTTGTCCGTGCGGCTCGGGTAAGAAGTACAAGAGCTGTCACGGCGCCTTACAGGTCTGAAGCTCCATCGATTCTGATCCCATGCGAGTGGTGGCCGGAGCGCTGTGGGATCCGACAGGGCTCGTGCTGATCGCGCAACGCCCTCCCGGCAAGGCGCTCGCGGGGCGCTGGGAATTTCCCGGCGGGAAGCTCGCAGCCAATGAAACGCCGGCGGAGGCGTTGCGACGCGAGTTACGGGAAGAGCTCGGCATCGAACTCGATGCCTTCGAGTGGATGCTCGACATCGACAATGCACCGGATCAAAAGCCGCTGACGCTGCACTGCTTCGTGGTCACCGACTATCGAGGTGAGCCACAGCCACTCGACGGCCAGGGGCTGAAATGGGTCTCGATCGACGAGTTGCACGCACAAGACATCCTCGAAGCGGACCAGCCTTTCATCGAGGCTTTGCAGCGTCGTTTCGGGCGCGCAAGATAGAAGCTGGTTTTTGACGAACGATGGTGATTCGACGTGGCTACCGGTGAACTGATCGACGTGCGCAATCCGCGCACGGGCGAAATTGACTATCGATTCAACGCGCCGAGTGCCGAGGAACTCGCAACCACACTGGCGCGATTGCGCAGTGCACAACGCACTTGGGCCGCACGCCCCTTGGCCGAGCGTATCGAGATCTTGCGTCGCTGGCGCGTTGAATGGGTCGCGCGGCAAGGCGAGATCGCGCGCGCGCTGTCGATCGATACGGGGCGCTATCTCATCGCCACCAGCGAAGTACAGTCCGTGATCGGCATGATCGATCGCTGGACCCAGCTCGTTCCCACCCTGGCGGCCGAAGAAGAACTGCGATCGCCCACCTTGCCCACGATCAGCTATCGATCGCAGTACGTGCCCTACGGTCTCGTCGGCATCATCAGTCCCTGGAACTTTCCCGTGTCGCTGTGCTTTATCGATGCGGTACCGGCTTTACTCGCCGGCTGCGCGGTGTTCGTCAAGCCGAGTGAGGTCACACCGCGTTTCGTCGAGCCAGCGATGCAGTCGATCGCGGCGGTGCCCGAACTCGCCGCCGTGTTTCACATTCAGCCGGGTGGACGTGCAACTGGCGAGCAATTGGTCGAGCGATCGGATGTCATCTGCTTTACCGGCAGTGTGGCGACGGGTCGACAGGTTGCTGCGAATGCAGCACGTCAATTCATTCCGGCGTTTCTCGAGCTCGGCGGTAACGATCCGCTCATCATCACCGCTTCGGCTGATCTCGAGCGGGCGACGGATGTCGCGTTGCGGGCCACGTGTCTTGCCACCGGGCAGGCCTGTCAGAGCCTTGAGCGCGTTTACGTCGATCGTCGAATCTTTGATGCCTTCGTCAAACGGCTCGTCGAGAAGGCGAGTGCCATCGAACCAAATTGGCCGGATATCCACGCCGGCACGATCGGCCCCTTCATCTTTGCGAAGCAGGCCGACACGGTCGCTGCGCAGTTGGCCGATGCCGTCGCCAAGGGTGCGAAGGTGCTTTGCGGCGGTCAGATCGAGGATCACGGTGGCAAATGGTTGCGACCGACCGTGCTCGTCGATGTGCATCACGGCATGCAGATCATGAGCGACGAAACTTTTGGGCCGGTCATCCCCGTGATGCCTTTCGATCGTATCGAAGAGGCGATCGAGCTCGCCAATGACGGTGTCTATGGTCTATCGGCGGGCGTGATTGCGGGCAGTCTTGAAGAGGCCGAGACCATCGGCCGCCAGATCGATGCCGGTGGGATCAGTCTCAATGACGGATCGCTCACCGCGATGTGTCACGAGATGGAAAAACACTCCTTCAAGCTCTCGGGTATGGGCGGCTCGAGGATGGGACCGGCTGGCTATCTTCGATTCTTCCGACGCAAAGTGCTTATCCGTCAGCACGGACAACCGGCTACCATGGCGAACATTGCCGAGGACAACATCAAGGGAACGCGATCATGAACATGCAAGAACCCGGTCTGCCGGAAATCAAACTCGAAACCGAGAGCCTCTATCGCGAGGAGGTTTTCACCGATCGTCGAGCGGGCACGGTGCGTCGCATGATACCCGTACTGCCGGATGGTTCGACCGACACGTCGCGCCCCGTGCTCTATATGGGTCAGACTCAGTTGATGACGCCGGGTGGTGTGTTGCCACTCGGATTCGAGATCGAGGCGCCTGATTTGGCGACCGCTATCGAGCGTTTTCCGGAAGCGGTGCGTCGTGCACTCGAAGAGGCCATCGAAGAGGCGCAGCAGATGCGTCGCGAAGCCGCCTCGCGCATCGTCGTACCCGAGGGTGGTGCGGCGCTTGGTCAGAGCCTCGGCAGCAAGATCAAGATGCCCTGAAGATGGAGTCGTCGCCGTCGGCAACACGCTGATAGACGACGTCGAACTCACCGGCATTGCGTAGCGTGACCTTCAGGTCACGCAATAATCCATCGTGCAGATCGTAGATCCAGCCATGGACCTGGAGGGGTTTGCCTGCATCCCAGGCATTTTGGGCAATCGTTGTCTGGCCGACGTTCAGCACCTGCTCGATGACGTTGAGTTCACACAAGGCTCGGAGGCGCTGCTCCTCGGTTGGTAGCTTGTCGAGCCTCGTGCGATGTTTCTTCATGACGTCTTGCACGTGGCGTAGCCAGTTATCGATGAGCCCCAAGCGCGTGTTTTGCCAGGCCGCTTGTACGCCACCGCAGCCGTAGTGACCACAGACGATCACGTGCTCGACCTGTAGCGCATCGACTGCGTATTGCAGCACCGAGAGACAGTTGAGATCGGTATGCACCACGACATTCGCGACGTTGCGATGCACGAAGAGTTCGCCGGGTAACAGACCCACGATTTCATTGGCGGGCACTCGACTGTCCGCGCATCCGATCCAAAGAAAGTCGGGTGATTGTTGGCCGACGAGCTTTTCGAAGAATTGCGGATCCTCCGTCGTCATCCGCTCGGCCCAACGACGATTGCTTTTCAGCAGCGGGCTCAGCGGCGGCATGAGGTGTTCTCCTGCAACGTCCGTGCGAAGAATCGCGCCACGGTGTCGTAGCCGTGTGGCCCGGTGTTCGGAAATCGCATCAAAGCATGCTTACTGCCGGGATAGGGCATCACCTCGAACGGTTTGCGCAAATCCTGCAAGGTTTTGAATAGCGCCGTGCTGTGCGTGAAGAGCACGTTGTCATCGGCCATGCCATGCATGACGAGCAGACAGCCGCGTAGATTGGCGGCGTGCGTCATCACCATGCCGTCACGATATCCCTCTGGATTATTTGACGGCGTGCTCATGAATCGCTCGGTGTAGTGCGTGTCGTACAGACGCCAGTCGGTGACGGGCGCACCCGCAACACCGGCGGTGAAATACTCCGGCGCGCGCACCATCGCCATCAGTGCCATGTAGCCGCCATAGCTCCAGCCGAATATGCCCACTCGTCGCGCATCGACATAGGGCAGCGTACGCAGGAACTCGACACCGCGAACTTGATCGTCGATCTCGATACTGCCCATACGGCGATACAGCGCGCCCTCGAAGGCGGTGCCGCGGAAGCCGCTGCCGCGATTGTCGAGAGTGAAGACCAAGTAGCCTTGCTGAGCGAGCAACTGCCGGAAGAAACCCTCGTTGCCGCGCGGGAAGCCACCCCAAGCATTTCGGACGCGCTGATTACCGGGGCCACCATACACATCGACGATCACGGGATAGCGTTTCGCGGGATCGAAATCCATCGGTTTGATTAGTTGGTAGTACAGCGTTTGGCCATCAGCCGCCTGCAGCGTGCCAAACTCCGTGCGCTGATGTGCCGCACGATAGGGCGCGTAAGGATGTGACGTGTCGAGCGTGTTGGCGACGAGCACATCGATTTTGCGGCCATCAATGCGTCGAAGCGTGAGTGACGGCGGTGTATCCGGGTTCGAATATGTGTCGAGCCACAGTTGCCCGTTGCTCGAGAGCACATTCGAGTGCCAGCCTGCTGTCTCGCTGATACGCCGGATACTTTGCTCGATTTCGCTCGGCTCGCTGCTGCCATCGAGTGGCGCGCTGTAGAGATGTCGCTCGAGCGGCGTGTCGCGATTAGCCGTGAAGTAGACGACACCGCGTTTCTCGTCGATCGCCTCGATGGCGCGTTCACCCGCATCACCCACCACCATCCAGTTGCCGCTCGTGATGGGTCGGATGAGACGGCCATCGAGTCCATACAGATAGAGGTGCTTGTAGCCCGATCGCGCCGAGGCCCAGATGAAAGCCGGTCGCGACTTGAGGAAGGTCAGTTCCTCATAAAGATCAATCCAGGTATCGCTCCGCTCTTCAAGCAGACGCTGGGTTGCGCCGTTCTCGACGTCGATGCGCAGCAGCTCGAGAAATTGTTGGTTGCGCGACTGCTTCTGCACGGCGAGTGCCTTCGAGTCTGGCATCCAGTTCACGCGGGCGAGATAACCATCGCCCGCCGCGGCCGTCGGCAACTCGCGAGAATCGATCCGCTGACTCGACAGTGTTGCGACGAAGAGATCGACTTTGGCATTTGCTCTGCCGGCAGCCGGATATCTTTGACGAATCACTTTGACCGTATCGGCGTAAATCTCAAAGCGTTCGACTTCATCGACGGGCGACTCGTCGACACGGGCATACGCCATTCGCGTCTCGTCGGGCGACCACCAATAGCCCGTGCTGCGATCCATTTCTTCTTGTGCGATGAATTCAGCCATGCCGAATGAAATGAGGCCTGCACCCGCTGTCGTGATGGGGCGCTCTTCACCCGAGGCAAGATCGATCACGTAGAGATTCTGCTCGCGCACGAAGCTGACGTAGCGTCCGCGCGGCGAGAAACGCGCATCGGTCTCGGCAGCGGCGGTATCGGTCAGACGACGCACCGCGCGATCGGCGGTCGCTGCAAGATCGTAAAGATAAAGATCGCCATTGAGCGGAATGAGCAGGCGACGCGAGTCGGCGGAAAAATCGTATTCGACGATCCCCGAGAGCGACGAGGTGCGCGCGCGCTCACGGCGGGCTTCTTCTTCGGGAGAGAGTGCCGCCTCTTGCGGCACGAGCGCGGCCGAATCCACTAGCAGTCGATTTTCGCGGCGTACGGTGTCGTAAGCCCAGATATCGAGCCGATCCTTGTTGGTGGCTTTGCCTTGCAGATAGGTGATGAGCTTGCCATCCGGCGAGAATCTCGCGCCGCGCAACGAGGCGCCTGACAGATCGGGTGCGGCGAAAATACGCTCGATTGTCAGCGATTCAGTGGCGAAGGAGGTAAAAGGCAGCAGTGCTGCCATTAGCGCCCAAAGTGAGCGCCCAGTGCAGGTGGTGGGCATGAACAACCGGCCTCCAGTAACATCAGCAACCCCGGCTCGCAGTTTAAGAGAGGAACATGCTGCATCGCCACTTCATCGGCCTGACGGCCGCTTTCGGGATCGTCTTCATGTCTGGCAATTTCACTCTAGCCAAGGACCTTGCATACCCCGTCGTCGAACGAGGCGATGTAGTCGACAACTATCACGGCGTCAGCATCGCTGATCCTTACCGTTGGCTCGAGAACCCGGAGGCACCCGCGACGCGTGATTTCGTGCAGCGTCAGAATGCGTTTGCCGAACCACTGCTCGAGGCGCTGCCGCAGCGCGCCTGGATTCGTTCGCGTCTTGAGACGCTATGGAACTACGAACGCGTGGGTGTGCCGCGTAAGAAGGGCTCGAACTATTTCTTCTTGCGTAACGATGGCCGTCAAAACCAGAGCGTGCTCTACGTGGCCGATGCGCTGGATGCCACACCGCGCGTATTGTTTGATCCGAATGCCACTCGCGATGACGCGACGGTCGCGCTCGCGCGTTTCGAGCCGTCGCCCGATGGCAAATTGCTCGCGTACTCACTCTCGGATGGCGGTACCGATTGGGAGATCTGGAAGTTCCGTCGCGTTGCTGACGGCGTCGACCTGCCGGATGAACTGCGTCAAACAAAGTTTTGGGAGCTGAGCTGGGCTGCCGACGGCTCGGGTGTGTATTACAGCCGTTATCCGGCTCGGGCCGATGATTCCTCGCGTGGTGACGACCAAGGACAACCGGCGGTGTACTTTCACCGCTTGGGTTCCAATCAATCCGATGACAAGCTCGTTTATCGTGTAACTGATCATCCGACGCGAGCGCCTTCAGCATCATTGTCGGAAGATGGCAACTGGTTGTTCATTTCGCTCTTCGATGGCTATCGCGCCAATGGTATCGAAGCGATCGATATGCGGGTGCCAGGAGCAAAGCCGAAAACCGTGTTCGGCGCATGGGATGCCCGCTACACCATTCTCGGTAACGAGGGCGATACGCTCTTCGTGCAGACTACCAACGCGTCACCGCGCGGGCGCATCATTGCGGTGGACATCAAAGATCCGCAGCCGTCTGCTTGGCGTGAGCTCGTGCCTCAGTCCGATCTCGCTATGGATGAGGCCAGTTACGTCGGCGGTCATTTGATCGTGCGTTATGTGCGCGATGCGCACGGAGTCGCCAAAATCTTTGATCGAAACGGCAAAGCGAAGGGTGAGGTCGATGTCCCTGGCCTCGGGACGATTGCGGGATTCTCGGGTGGCGCGAAAGACACGGAAACCTTTTTCGCCTACGCAGACTATCTGAGCCCGGGACAGGTGCTGCGTCTCGACTTGAAGACGCTGAAGACCTCCGTATTCCGAGAGCCCAAGATCGCGGCCGATACTTCGCCCTACGAGACTCGGCAGGTGTTCTACCGCAGCAAGGACGGCACGCGGGTGCCCATGTACATCACGCAGCGCAAAGGCACTCCGCGCGATGGCAAGTCGCCGACGCTGTTGTATGGCTACGGTGGCTTCAACGTCTCGATCACGCCCGCTTTCCGTCCGGCCGTGATCGCCTGGCTTGAGATGGGTGGCACTTACGTCGAAGCCAACCTGCGCGGTGGCGGTGAGTATGGCGATGCTTGGCACGAGGCGGGTACGAAGACGCGTAAGCAAAACGTCTTCGACGATTTCATTGCCGCAGCGGAGCACCTCGTCGCCGAGAAGATCACATCGCCGGCGCATCTGGCCATCTCCGGTCGCAGTAACGGCGGGTTGTTGGTGGGTGCGACCTTGCTGCAGCGACCCGATCTCTTTGCCGCGGCGCTACCGGCGGTCGGTGTGCTCGACATGTTGCGCTATCACACGGCGAGTGCGAACGCGCGGCAGTGGTCGTCCGACTACGGCCTTTCGGAAAACGCAGAAGAGTTTGCCGCGCTGCGTGCGTATTCGCCCGTACACAACGTGAAGCAGGGTGTCTGTTATCCGGCCACGCTCGTGACGACCGCCGATCGAGACGATCGCGTCGTGCCCTGGCATAGCTATAAATTTGCCGCGGAGTTGCAGCGCGCCCAAGGCTGCGCCAAGCCCGTGTTGCTGCGCGTAGAAACGCGTGCAGGTCACGGTGCGGGCAAGCCAGTCTGGATGCAGATCGACGATTTCGCCGATCAGTGGGCGTTCATTGCGGCGGCGATTGGCATGGAGCTGCCGAAGCGCTGATCCTTGCGTCGGCCGCGCGCGATGGGTTCACGACTGGCGCGTCAGGCGATAGACGCGTTCGGCGAGTGCTGTGACGCCGCGGTCGATCATGCGCGGATAGTCCGCGAGGACTTCGATGCGCTCGAGAGTCTCGATGAGGTGATGCGCTCCATAGAGCGTTCGCACCTCGCTCTCGAGCACCGCGTGCGGCGGCCCCTTCATTTGGCTCTGGTCGTATTCCATGGTCACGAGCAGACTGCGTGTTCCCGGTGGCGAGAGTGCCGTGATCTGTGCCGCGTAGTCGCGACGCATCGCGGGCGGCAACGCGACCAGCGAGGCACGATCGAAAATGGCATCGATCGGGCCGAGCGTGTCGGGTGTAAGGTCAAAGAAATTCCCGCAGCGCAGATCAATCGCGGTCTCGCTCGGGTGCTCGGCGCGAAATTCCTTGACGGCCACCGGTGAGAGCTCGATGCCAACGACCTGATGACCGGCTCGCGCGAGCCAGATGAGATCGAGGCTCTTGCCCGCCAAGGGCACAAAGACGCGACTGCCCGCGGCGAGATTCAGCGAATTCCAATAGCGCTCGAGCGCCGCATGCGGCTTTGGCATATGAAAGCCGATCTCATGCTTGGCCCAACGCTCATGCCAAAAAGGAGCTTCCATCGAAAAGCCTGTTTCGAGATTAGGCTTTCGCGCTCGGTCGAGCGGCGATCGCGGTGTGCCAACGCTTCAGGTGATCCTGACCCTCTTGCAGTCGGATGCCCGAGGGCTTGCCGAATTCGAGCGTCGTAAAGCCGACGATGTCTGCGAAGCTGAAATGGTCGCCGGCCAGAAATTCACGATTGGCCAGTTCGCGATCTAGGCGCTGCCACTCGTCGAGCACGGTCTGCTTGGCGAGCGCGCCATACTCGGGAACCTGCGTGATGCGCCCAGCCCAGAACTTGTGCGTATGGCGAAACGCATGCGTCGTTGGCACGTAAACGCGAAACATCAATTGCAGCACGATCGATTCGATCTCAGCGCGCTCGCGATCGCTCCGGCCGAGCAGGGCGGGTTCCGGCTGCATTGCTTCGAGATAGCGACAGATGGCGAGTGACTCGCGGAGGCGCGTGCCGTCAGCGAGCTCGAGCACAGGGACTTCACCGAGGGGGTTCACCGCTAAGAAATCGGCAGATCCCGTATCACCTGCGGCGATGTCGACAGCGATGGTTTCGTAGGGCAGGCCTTTCTCGGCGAGGAACATGCGCACACGGCGCGGGCTCGGCGCGAACGCGTTGTCGTAGAGCTTGAACATCGATCAGCCGCAGCAGACGAGTTCGAAGGGCACTTCACTCTCGACTTGCCGTGCGCGCTCGTTCTGTCCCTGCCACGACACGAAGCGCACGCTGGCGCGATAGTGACTGCCGCTGATCTCCGGATAAATTCCGAGCGACGGATCGATCGCGACGCGCAGCAACTGCACGGGGTTGTTGCGCTCGAACGTGACGTGGAACACACCATTGATCGCCGTCTCGGCGCGGACCCGGCCGCCCTGACGAGTGAGCCAAAGTAATTCGGCGATCGCATCGCAGAGGGGGCGTAGCAGAGCGAGCCACTCAGAGAGGGTGCGCTCGCGCACCTCACTCGATTGATTGAGCCAGTAAAAGAAATCCGGCAGATCGAAATCGCAGGTTCCACCTGGGATCGTGCTTCGGTGTCGAACGGCTGCAAGGAAGGGCGAGTCGCGTAGCGGTTGCAGATACGCCGAACCGGCGCCAAGCAGCTCGGTGCGCAGACGCTGCAGATTGCCGACGAGTGTCTGCAGTCGCTCGACATCCACCCCGGGCCGACGCTGGTATTCGGTCAACAGACCGATCTGCCGCTCGAGTTCTTTGAGCACATCGGCACGGGTATCGGCGCGCGTGATGATCGCGAGAATGTCGAGCATGCTGCCGATGGCGGCGCGGCTGCCCCACTGGCTCTTGGAGTTCGCGTGATAGACGGCCTGGTTGTAGAGGAAGTCGATGCGCAAATAGGCGCGCATCCGCTCTGTGAGCGGTTGTTCGAATACCAACGGCTCCGCGCCCAATAGGGGCAGAGGTGCCGTTCCCTCCCCGGCCTGCTCGGTCATTTCACTATTCTGAACGAGCGCCTTTGGTCGCGTAAACCGAAAGTTGCAGATATCGGCGGTGTAGGGCGTCGACTTCGATAGACAGCTTGTCTCGGTCGCCATCGTTCACGATGACATCATCCGCAATAGCGAGGCGTTCCGCGCGCGAGGCCTGCGCCGCCAGTACGTTTCGGGCTGAGATTTCGTCGACCCCATCGCGCTGCATCACCCGCTGGACCTGCAGCGCCTCCGGGCAATCCACTACGAGCACCCGATCGAAATCGCGGCGGCCACCGCCCTCGATCAGCAACGGAATCATATGGATTTGGTATGGCCCGACTGCCGTTTGAGACCATGCTTGCATGCGAGCGCGGATCGCCGGGTGCGTGATGGCTTCGAGATCGCGGCGCGCCGCTGGCTCGGCAAAAACTTGCTCGCGCAGGGCACGTCGATCAAGGCTGCCATCGGCTTGCAAAACGCCATCGCCAAAGCGCCGGCGGATTGCCTCCAACGCGGGGCTGCCTGGGGCCACGACCTCTCGGGCGATGACATCGCTATCGACCACGGGCACGCCGTGCGCCGTAAATAGCGCGGCGACGGCTGACTTGCCGCTTGCGATGCCACCGGTCAGTGCCACTCGAAACATGTCAGTGGGTCATCGCAGTTGATCGCCGAAGAGCAAGGCGAGCCAACCTGCGATGGCGAGATACGGACCGAACGCGATGGGTTGATGACGCGAATGTCGGAAAGCGAGGATCAAGACGATACCAATCACTGAGCCTGCCACGGACGCTGCAAGTACGATCGGGAGCAACATCGCACTGCCAAGCCAAGCGCCGAGTGCCGCCAGCAGTTTGAAATCGCCGTAGCCCATGCCTTCCTTGCGGGTGAGCAACTTGAACAACCAGTACACGCTCCACAGCGCGAGATAACCGAGGGCCGCGCCGAGAATCGCATCGCTCGGGCCGGTCGCGTAACGCCCATCGAGGTCGCCAAGCGGTAGCAGACTCGCCAGCAACCCGAGCCACATCAAAGGGAGGGTCAACTGGTCTGGCAGATAGTGCGTGTCGAAATCGATGAGCGCGAGGGCGAGCAGGAAAGCGGTGATCACGAGCGCGGCGATCAGCGGCCAACCCGGCCCAAACCTCCAGGCCGCGATCGCGAAGCAGACGGCCGTAAGCAATTCGGTTGCAGGGTAGCGCCAAGGAATCACGCTCGCGCAGTCGGCGCAGCGCCCGCGCAGCCAGAGCCACGAGAGCACGGGGACCAGGTGTTGGATACGAATGGGGGCTTTGCAGGCGGGGCAATGCGAGGCAGGACTCGCTAAATCGAAACGCGGCTGCTCTACGGGCGCTCGCCCAGCGAGCTCGTCGCACTGCGAATGCCATTCGCGCTCGAGCATTTTGGGCAGTCTGTGGATGACGGTATTGAGAAAACTACCGATCAACAGGCCGCCGATCCCGGCCACCACGATGGTCTCCATCAGGCCGAAGCGGCTCCAGTCGATCAGCGTTTCGATCATTGCGACATTTCTCCCTCGGAAGGTTCCCTCAGGCCCCCGTTTCCGTGAAAATGAGAGTTTAGTCCAGTGTCGAAGGGGGGTTCCGGTGAATCTGCACGAATATCAGGCCAAGGAAGTTTTTTCTGCTTACGGCATACCCGTTCCAGCGGGTCGTATTGCCTCGACCCCCGACGAGGCGGTGGCAGCCGCTGAAGCGCTCGGCGGTTCGATCTGGGTGGTCAAAGCCCAGGTGCATGCGGGTGGGCGCGGCAAGGCCGGTGGCGTGAAACTCGCCAAGGACACCGCTTCGGTTCGTGCAGCGGCAGCGGCCATGCTCGGGACGCGCCTTGCGACCAAGCAGACCGGTCCGGAAGGTTTGCCGGTCGGCAAGGTCTATGTCGAGACGGGTTCGGCGATCGAGCGCGAGATCTATCTCTCGCTGACGCTCAATCGCGAGAAGGGTCAGATCGCGATGGTCGGTTCCGCTGCAGGCGGCATGGACATCGAAGAAGTCGCCGCCCACTCACCCGAGAAGATCACGACGGTCAACATTCACCCGGCTGCGGGCTTGCAGCCGAACCAGTGCCGTCGCATGGCGTTTGCGCTTGGCTTCAAAGGTGATCAGATCGCGCAGTTCCAGAAAATCGCGATGGCGCTCTATCAGCTCTATCTCGAAAAAGACGCGGCGCTCGTCGAAGTGAATCCCCTGATCGTCACCAAGAGCGGCGATCTGCTCGCGCTCGATGCGAAGATCAACATCGATGCGAATGCGGTGTATCGCCAGAAAGCGATCGCGGCGATGCGCGATGAGTCGCAAGAAGATCCGATGGAATTGCAGGCGAGTCAGCACGATCTGAACTACGTCTCGCTCGATGGCGACATCGCCTGCATGGTTAACGGAGCGGGTCTTGCGATGGCCACCATGGATCTCATCAAGTTGCACGGCGGATCGCCTGCCAACTTCCTCGATGTGGGTGGTGGTGCCACCGCGGAGCGCGTCACCGTCGCGTTCAAGCTCATTCTGTCGAACCCGAAGGTCAAGGCGATTCTCGTCAATATCTTTGGTGGCATCGTGCGCTGTGACCTCATAGCCGAAGGCGTGATCACGGCCGTGAAAAACGTCGGCGTGAAGGTGCCGGTGGTGGTGCGCCTCGAAGGCACCAATGCCGAGAAAGCCCGCGAGATGCTGGCAACGAGTGGCCTCAAGGTCATCGCCGCCGCTGATCTCACCGACGCTGCACAGAAGGTTGTCGCGGCCGCCCGCTGACACCTTCGCACACTCAATCAGGATTCGATCATGAGCATACTTGTCGACAAGAACACCAAGGTGATCTGCCAGGGCTTCACGGGTAAGCAGGGCACCTTCCACTCTGAACAATGCATCGCGTACGGCACCCAGGTTGTGGGCGGCGTGACGCCGGGCCGCGGCGGTGATACCCACCTCGGTCGTCCGGTCTTCGATACGGTGCACGATGCCGTTGCGGCGACGGGCGCGAACGCCACGATGATCTATGTGCCCGCCGGTTATGCCGCGGATGCGATCCTCGAAGCGGCTGATGCTGGCATCGAATTGATCGTCTGCATCACGGAAGGCATTCCGGTGAACGACATGGTGCGCGTGAAAACCGCGCTCGCCGGTACGCGTTCGCGTCTGATTGGGCCGAACTGCCCCGGCATCATCACGCCGGGCGAGTGCAAGATCGGCATCATGCCGGGCTTCATCCATAAGCCCGGTTGTATCGGCATCGTTTCACGTTCGGGCACGCTCACATACGAAACCGTGTTCCAGACCACCAACAACGGTCTCGGTCAGAGCACCTGCGTCGGCATCGGTGGTGATCCGGTGCGCGGCATGAACTTCATCGACGTGCTCGAGCTGTTCCAGAACGATCCGAAGACCGAAGGCATCGTGATGGTCGGTGAGATCGGTGGTAGCGACGAAGAGGCGGGTGCCGAGTTCATCGCCAAGCACGTCACCAAGCCGGTCGTTGCTTATATCGCGGGTGTCACCGCGCCTCCGGGCAAGCGCATGGGTCACGCAGGCGCCGTCATCGCCGGTGGCAAGGGTACGGCTGCTGACAAGTTCCGCGCCCTCGAGGCTGCCGGTGTACGCACCGTCAAGTCTCCGGCAGAACTCGGCTCAGCGATCGAAGAGCAACTGCGCAAGCGTCGCTGATTGGATGCGCGACCGAGTGTGAGTGCCTCGCGCTTCAAGCTCGCTCTCGCGCAGCAAAACTTCCGCGTCGGCGATGTCGCCGCCAACTTGCGTTGTATGCAGCAATGTACGCAAGTGGCGCGCGACGCGCAGGCGGATCTCATCGTCTTTCCCGAGCTCGCGCTCGTCGGTTATCCGCCAGAAGACCTGTTGTTTCATCGCGGCTTACGAGCGCGGGTCGATGCGGCGTTGCGGCAGCTTGCCGAGACCGCTGATGGCATCGCGTTATTGACGGGCTACCCGGAATACAGCGAGACCGAGATCTACAACACGGCGGCGGTGTTCTCGGCTCGTCGCGAGCTTGCGCGATATCGCAAGCAGCAACTGCCGAACTATCAAGTGTTCGACGAGAAGCGTTATTTCCGCGCCGGTGATCAAACCGTGATCGTCGAGATTGCCGGTGTGCGCATCGGCATGCTCATTTGCGAAGACATTTGGCATGCGGCGCCCGCGGCTGCTGCGCGAGAAGCCGGTGCCGAGTTGTTGCTCGCCATCAATGCCTCACCTTTCGAGGTCGGCAAGCAAGTTCAACGCGAAGATGAACTTCGAAAACGCGTCAAAGAAACCGGGTTGCCGTTCGTCTATCTCAATCTCGTCGGCGGTCAAGACGAGCTCGTATTCGACGGTGGCAGCGTCGTGCTCGATGCGCGAGGTGACATCGCGCTGCGAGCGGCGGCTTTCGAATCGGTGATCGAATACGTCGAGTTCGAACGTGATGCAAGCGGAAAACTCGCGCCTATGCGGGCACAGGTTGCGCCCGTTGCGAGCGACGATGAAACCATCTATCGAGCGCTCGTGCTGGGTGTTCGCGATTATGTCGATAAGCACGGGTTTCCCGGTGTGGTGCTCGGACTTTCGGGCGGCATCGATTCCGCGTTGACTCTGGCGATTGCAGTCGATGCGCTGGGTGCCGAGCGCGTGCAAGCGGTGATGATGCCCTCGCGATATACCTCGGATATGAGCGTGGAAGATGCTGCGTTGCAGGCTCGCCGACTCGGTGTGAAGCACAGCGTGATTTCCATTGAGTCCGTGTTCGAAACCGCGTTGCACTCGTTGCGCGAGGAATTTGCCGGTCGGTCACCCGACACCACGGAGGAGAATCTGCAATCGCGCTGTCGAATGCTGTTCTTGATGGGCATCTCAAACAAGACGGGTCGGATGTTGCTGACGACCGGTAACAAGAGCGAGATGGCCGTGGGCTATGCGACCTTGTACGGGGATATGGCGGGCGGCTACGCGCCGATCAAAGATTGCAGCAAGCTGCGTGTCTATCGACTTGCCGCTTATCGAAATTCGCTGGTGGCATCGGGCGAGTCGCCCGTGATTCCACAGCGAGTCATCGAGCGTGAACCGTCAGCCGAATTGCGGCCGGATCAAAAAGACGTCGACTCCCTCCCGCCGTACGAGGTGCTCGACCCCATCCTCGAGGCTTTCATCGAGGAGGACTGCTCTGTCGAGGAAATCGTGGGTCGGGGCTTCGAGCGCGAGACGGTGCTGCGAGTGCTCGGAATGGTACGTCGTAATGAGTACAAGCGCCGCCAGGCACCGCCCGGGGTGCGCATTAGTCGTCGCGCGTTCGGACGCGACTGGCGTTATCCGATTACGAACGGCTACCGAAACTGAACCAGCGTTTCCACGGCGCCCGCATCGGGCCCTCTGCATCACCGGGTCGCGGTGGCTCGCTGTAGTTAGCGGCGTAGACCTCACGCGTTTGCGCGGCGAGCTCTGTCATACCAAGCGCGTCGTAGGCCGTGATCATCACTTCGAGCGCATCGCGGATCGCGGGCGCTCCATCAAATTGCTCGATCGTCTGCTTGGCGCGTTGCGCCGCGCCGATATAAGCGCCACGGTTGAGGTAATAACGCGCGACGTAGATTTCGTAGTCGGCTAGGCGATTACGAAGGTGGATCATGCGCCGGCGAGCATCGTGTGCGTACTCGCTCTTCGGATATTCGTCGACGACGCGGCGGAACGAATTGAAGGCGCTGCGCGCCGTCTGCGGCGGGCGTGCATCGAGATCGACGTTGAACCAGCGCTCGACGAAGTTCGCCGAGCGTTCGAATTCGACGAGCCCTTTGACGTAGTACGCGTAGTCGATGCGCGGGTGGGTCGGATTCTCACGAATGAACGTATCGGCTTGGTCTATCGCCGACTCGGTCTCGCGTCCCTTGTAGTAGGCGTAGATCAGATCGAGTCTTGCTTGGCGCGCTTCCGCAGCAAATGGGTAACGCGCTACCAGGGCTTCGTAGATACGGATGGCGTTGTCGAAGTCTTGCCGATCGAGCGCCTCGCGCGCGCGCTCGTAGACGAGTGTCGGTCCGCCGCGGGCCTCATCACGATCTTCGCGATTGGTTTGGCAACCCGTCAGCAACAGCAAACCCAACATCAAGGGCAAGGTGAGGCGACGCACGGAGTTCGAGAGGGCGGCTCTTTGCATCGTGGCATTATAGCGACGGATGAACCTCGAAACTCACGATGTGGAAATTCCGCCGTCATCGGCGGGCGAGCGGCTCGATGTGGCGCTTGCGCAGTTGCTGCCGCAATTTTCTCGCTCTCGGCTGCAGCGTTGGATCGACGAGGGGCGCGTCACACTCGATGGCCGCACGCCCAGCCGGCGCGAGGCGGTCTCAGCAGGTCAGCGGGTGAAAATCGAGGCTTTGTTCGAGGTGGACGATCGTGTCGCGGCAGGCGAGGCCTCCGTTCCGTTTGAGATCCTGCATCGCGATGCCGCGGTCTATGTGATCAACAAGCCGGCCGGTCTCGTGGTGCACCCGGGCGCGGGTAATCGCGAGGGAACCTTGCAAAACGCGCTGTTGCAGATCGACCCAGAACTTGCGCGTGTGCCGCGCGCGGGCATCGTGCATCGACTCGACAAGGACACCTCGGGTTTACTCGTCGTTGCGCGCACGCCGGCGGCGCAAGCGGTGCTGGTGCGTGCGCTCGCCGATCGCGAAGTCGGGCGCGAATATCTCGCCTTGTGCTTGGGCGTGCTGACCGGTGGCGGTACCGTCAATGAACCGATTGGTCGACACCGCACGCAGCGCACCAAGATGACGGTGCGCGGTGATGGTCGTGAGGCCATCACACACTATCGAATCGAGCAGCGTTATCGCGCGCATACCTTGTTGCGCGTGCAGCTCGAGACCGGGCGTACCCATCAAATTCGCGTGCATCTTGCCCACATTGGCTATCCCATCGTCGGCGACCCGCTCTACGGCGGCCGGCGGCGTTTACCCGCGGGTGCAAGCCCAACGGTGATCGACGCGCTCGCGCAGTTTCGTCGGCAGGCGCTGCATGCCGCGCGTTTGTCGTTCGAGCATCCGAGCAGCCGGCGCGAGATGAGTTTTGAAGCACCTTTGCCGGGCGATTTTCGTGATTTGCTCGCCACGCTCGATGCGGAAGCGGGTTGATCAGATGGTCGGTGTGATGAAGCCCGAGTGGTCTGCGCCTGTGGGCGTGCAGTCGGCTTTCACCCTGCGCAGTGGCGGGACGAGTCGCCCGCCTTGGGATTCGCTCAATCTCGGTGTGCATGTCGGCGATGACCCGCTCGCCGTGCAACGCAATCGCGAGCGCTTGCGCGCCGCACTCGACTTACCCGCCGAGCCGCACTGGCTCGATCAAGTGCATGGCGTCGATGTCATGACTTTTGATCGACCCGCGCCGGAGGGCAGCACGGTGCACTCGCCACGCCCGATCGCCGATGCCGCGATCACGTGCGAGCCGGGAGTCGTCCTCGCAATCCAAGTGGCCGATTGTTTGCCGGTGCTCTTTAGCAGCGACGATGGGTCGGTGCTGGGCGCCGCTCATGCGGGCTGGCGCGGACTCGTGGCCGGTGTGCTTGAGCGCACGTTCGAAGCCATGGTTGCGGCCGGGGGCGTGACAGGATCGCGCTTGCGAGTGTGGCTAGGTCCCTCGATCGGACCGGCTCATTTCGAAGTGGGGGACGAGGTTCGCGAGGCTTTCATCGCCGCCGGTGACTCGGCCAGCGCCTTCGTCCAAAACCCACGCGGTCGCTGGCAGTGTGATTTGCCGGCGTTGGCTCGCGCACGGTTGGCGCGTCTCGGGGTTACTGCGGTGGCGGGTGGCGATTGGTGCACCGCGGCCGATCCGGTGCGGTTTTTCTCGCATCGGCGGGACCAGCGGACAGGCCGGATGGCCGCGCTGCTCTGGCGGTGTTAGAATATAACACTATGGATACCTTGCTCCCGATCGTGGCGTTCACCGCTTTGGGCGGCCTGCTGAGCGCGACGATCGCGGCGGCTTTGCTGTGGTTACCAGGCGCCATTCGCGACCGCGTCTTGCCGCATGCGGTGAGTTTCGCGACCGGTACGCTGCTAGCCACGGCGCTACTCGCACTCGTGCCGCATGCCATGGCAGGTGCCGGGCCCTTCAAGGTTCACGGTGTCGGCGTCGCTTTGCTGGCGGGTATTGCGCTTTTCTTCGTGCTCGAGAAGTTTCTGCTGTGGCGTCACTGTCACACCGAGGCGGTCGAGACCGAGCATGCGCACGAGCATCATCGGCAGCACTCGTCGGGCGCGCTCGTGATGATCGGCGATGGCTTTCATAACTTCGTCGACGGTGTGTTGATTGCCGCCGCTTTTCTGACGGACGTACACCTTGGAATCGTGACTGCCTTTGCCATCATGGCGCACGAAATCCCGCAAGAAGTCGGCAATTTTGCTGTGCTGCTGCACGCGGGCTTCAGTCGCGGTAAGGCGCTGGTATGGAACATCCTCTCGGGTCTCACCGCGGTGCTCGGCGGCGTTGTTGGGTGGTTCGCCCTGCGCGATGCGATGACGCTGTTGCCCTATGCGCTCGCCGTGGCCGCGGCGAGCTTGCTCTATGTTGCGGTTGCCGATCTGATTCCCGGCTTGCACCGGCGCACCGATCCGCGTGCGAGTGCCGCTCAAATCTTCTGGATCGGCGCGGGCATTGCGCTCGTGGCGTTCGCCGAATCGCTCGTGCACTAAAAC
>JBDKJA010000002.1:0-62265 GCA_039796795.1 Pseudomonadota bacterium | reverse complement strand
GGTGAATGATGAGGCAAGTTCTTGCCGCGCCCTAGGTGGCGCCATGGCAAACTTGAGGTGTTTTGATTCCATTCTGGAGTGAATGCCTCCCATGCGATCGATGTTGTTCGTACCGGGCGATCGTCCCGAGCGCTTTGAGAAAGCCGAGAACAGTGGCGCTGATGCCGTGATCTTCGATCTCGAGGACGCCGTCGCAGCCGAGCGACGCGTCGAAGCGCGGGTTCATATCGCGGATTACCTGCGACGCTCGAGCCGGACTGTGCCCCTGTGGGTCCGGATCAATCCGATTGATGTTCTAGAGGCGGGTGCGCAAGTCGCCTTGGCGGATTTGGCGGCGATCGTCGCGGCGCGGCCTGATGGAATCATGTTGCCGAAGGCGCGACATGGCGATGATGTTCGTCGCCTCGATCATTGGTTGGAGGCGCTAGAGGCGTCAGTGGGCCTGACGCCGGGTGTGGTTCGCGTGATCCCGATGATCACCGAAACCGCGGGCGCTTTACTCGCGATGTCGACCTTTGCATCGATGCCCGCTCGGGTATCCGGCGCGACCTGGGGCGCCGAGGATCTCGCGACGGATTTGGGGGCGCTGGGTAATCGGGACGCAAGCGGACGCTATGAAGCGCCCTATGTCTGGGCGAGCTCGCTCTGTCTCACGGCTGCAGCGGCTGCCGGCGTTCTTGCCATCGATACGGTCGACACTGAGATTCGCGATATCGACGCCATGCGGGTGCGTGCGCGCGAGTCCCGTCGGATGGGCTATGTCGGCAAACTCGCGATCCATCCAGCTCAGGTCGCGGCCATCCATGATGCATTTACGCCGTCCGACGCGGAACTCGAGGAGGCGCGCAACATTATCGCCGCATTCGAGGCATCGCCGGGCGTGGGGGCGTTGCGCGTCGAGGGCAAGCTCATCGATCGGCCGCATTGGGTGAAGGCGCAGCGTGTATTGGCCGCTGCGCGTCGGCGTTGAAGAGCGAGTTTCGCGGCAACAAAGCGGCGTTGCCGCGAAAGATCTGCGCGCGCTGCGGTCGCGAAATGGTTTGGCGTAAGTCTTGGGCGAAGAACTGGGACGCCGTTAAGTATTGCTCCGAGCGCTGTCGACGTTCGCCGAGTAGTCGATGACACGCGCGCTGTACTGGTTTCGAAACGATCTGCGTCTGCACGATCAGCCTGGCGTGATTGCCGCGGCTGCCGGGGCGAGTGAGCTCGCATTGGTTTATCTGCACGATGCGAAGCATGATGCGCCGAGCGAGTGGCTGCCTTTTTGCGGTCAGCGGATGGGTTTGCATCGCCGGCGCGTCTTGGCCGATACCTTGCTCGATCTGCGATCAAAGTTAGCGACCTATCAATCGGGCGACCGAGCTCAAGATCTCGATGTGCTAGCTGGAGGCGGCATCGAGGTGTTGATCGAGCATGCCAGGCGCTTAAGGGTGACGCGCATTCATTGTGAGCACATCGCGGCGCCAGAAGAGGAGGCCGATGTGGCGGCGCTGATTGCCGCGGGATTCGATGTGCATACCCATTGGCAGTCGTCCTTGCTCGAGATCGATGATCTGCCTTTCGAGGTCAAAGCCTTGCCGCGGGTATTCACGCGCTTTCGCGAGTCGGTGGAGAAGCGGGGGCTTGTTCCGCGGCGTTCCATCGCTGCGCCCATCTCGTTACCTCCGCCGCCGAATGTGGCCACCGGTCGATCGGATATCGAGGCGCTATTGGGCGTTGCCGGTGTTACGGTGGATGAACGATCGTCGTTTCCCTACTCGAGTCGGCCGTGTCGAGGTGGCGAAACCGCGGCACTGGCCTACCTACAGGAGTATTTCGAAAGTCGAAAGCCGCAAACCTACAAGCTCACTCGTAACGGGCTTGCCGGTTTGGATTATTCGACCAAGCTCTCACCGTGGCTCGCCAGTGGTGCCTTATCACCGCGTTTAGTATTCGAATCTTTGAGGCGGCACGAGCATGCATGCGGCGCTAACGAGAGCACCTATTGGATCTGGTTCGAACTTCTGTGGCGCGATTACTTCCGTTTCTTACATCTGCAGCACGGCAGGCGTCTGTATCGCGCTGCGGGTTTGAGTTCTCAAGCGGCGCCACGACACGATCGCGTCGCCTTCGAGCAATGGTGCAGAGGTATGACCGGTGAGTCTTTCATTGACGCCGGGATGCGTGAGCTCGCCTGTACCGGCTATTTATCGAATCGTTTGCGGCAGAACGTTGCGAGCTATCTCATTCACGATCTGTCCGGTGACTGGCGGGCAGGTGCTGCGTGGTTCGAGTATCAGCTCGTCGACTTCGATATCTACAGCAATCAGGGCAACTGGCTCTACGTCAGTGGTCGCGGTACCGACCCGCGCGTCGGTCGTCGCTTTGATCCCGATCGGCAAGCGCGTCAATACGATGTGGATGGTGCGTATCGTCGCTTATGGCTCGAGACCTAGCGGATCCTCCATAATGGGGGGACCAAAAGATCAATCTTGGGGCAACTCCTGATGAATGCAGCCACACTCACGAGCTACTCGCCGATCGATGGCAAGAAAATCGGTGAAGCGCCGATCACCACGTTGGCCGATGTTGAGCTCGCTATCGAGCGATCCCAAGCGGCCTTCCGTCTTTGGCGAAATGTGCCAGCACCACGGCGCGGTGAGCTGATTCGCCTCTTTGGCGAGGAGTTGCGACGCGACAAGGAAGCGCTGTCCGCACTCGTGACGCTTGAAGCGGGCAAGATCGTCACCGAGGGTCAGGGTGAAGTGCAGGAGATGATCGACATCTGCGACTTCGCCGTGGGTCTTTCGCGTCAGTTGCATGGCTTGACGATCGCCTCGGAGCGTCCGCTGCATCGCATGATGGAGACGTGGCATCCGATGGGTCCTTGTGCCGTCATTTCAGCGTTCAACTTCCCGGTCGCAGTGTGGTGTTGGAATGCCGCGCTCGCCTTGGTCTGTGGCGATCCGGTCATCTGGAAGCCATCCGATAAGACGCCTCTTACGGCGCTTGCGACCATGGGGATTTTTGCGCGCGCACTCGAGCGCTTCGGATCCGATGCGCCTGCCGGCCTCGTGCAGCTGGTGATCGGTGGTGCCGAGCAAGGTGAGGCTCTGGCGCGTTCGCGAGGCATCGCGATCGTCTCTGCAACTGGTTCGACTCGCATGGGCCGTATCGTCGGGCCCCTCGTGGCTGCGCGTTTTGGTCGCAGCATTCTAGAGTTGGGCGGCAATAGTGCCATGATCGTCGCGCCGTCGGCTGATCTTGACCTTGCGGTACGCGCGATCGTGTTCTCGGCGATCGGAACATCGGGGCAACGCTGCACGACCTTGCGACGATTGATCGTGCATCGCTCCGTTCATGATTCTTTGATGGCGCGCTTGAAGCAGGCCTTTGCCAGCTTGCGTATCGGCGATCCGCGCGAAAAAGCGACTCTCTTGGGACCACTCATCGATGCGGCAGCGCTCGCGCGAATGAATGCGGCACTCGAACAAGCGCGTGCGCAGGGTGGCGAGGTGTGGGGCGGGGGTGCTGTGACGGAGGGTGTGCCGACGGGTGGGACCTACGTGCGTCCGGCGATCGTCGCCATGCCGGGGCAAACGGAGATCATGCACGAGGAGACCTTCGCACCCATTCTCTATGTCGTGACCTATGACCGATTCGAGGACGCGATCGCGATGCAAAACGCCGTGCCGCAAGGTTTGTCGTCCTGCATCTTCACGCTCGATCTTCGTGAGGCGGAACAGTTCGTGGCGGCGTCCGGGTCCGACTGCGGGATCGCCAACGTCAACATTGGCCCTTCGGGTGCCGAGATCGGCGGCGCTTTTGGCGGCGAGAAAGAAACGGGTGGTGGTCGTGAGAGCGGCTCGGATTCTTGGAAGGGATACATGCGTCGTCAAACGGCGACCATCAACTATTCACGCGACCTGCCTCTTGCGCAGGGTGTGACCTTCGACATTTGAGGTTGGCGGAATGAGCATCGAAAAAGTCGCCGTTCTAGGTCTCGGCAAAGTGGGGCATTTGGCAGCTGAGTTGTTGCAGGGATCAGGATTCGTCGTTACTCCCATCGATGGTCGACCGGTCAAGACGCCGGCGTTGCAAGCGATGGTGGTGGATGTGGCCGATGGCGCCGCGTTGCGACGTGCGCTGACGGGACAGCACGCCGTCTTGTCCTGTCTGCCGTACGCCCTGAACAAAGGTGTTGCGAGTTGTGCCCATGAGCTTGGCATTCACTATTTCGATCTCACCGAGGACGTGCCGACAACGCAGCACATTCGTCAGTTAGCAGACTCATCGCGCTCCTTGATGGCGCCTCAATGCGGGTTGGCACCGGGATTCATCGGCATCGTCGGTGCCGATCTTGCGAATCAGTTCGAGCGAGTTCGATCGATCCGTTTGCGCGTGGGAGCGCTGCCGCAAAATCCGACCGGTCTTTTGGGTTACGCCTTCAATTGGTCGCCCGAAGGCGTTGTTAACGAATACCTGAACGACTGCGAAGTGATCGAGGAGGGCGTGCGCAAGACCGTGAGTGCCATGGAGTGGATCGAGACGCTCTACATCGATGGCATGCAACTCGAGGCGTTCACCACATCGGGCGGTCTTGGCACGATGTGCGAAACATTTGAGGGGCGGGTCGAGAATCTCGATTACAAAACGATGCGCTACCCCGGGCACGTTCAGCTGATGAATTTTTTCTTTCACGAACTGCTGATGCGCGAACGTCGCGAACTTGCGGGCGAGATTCTCGCGAATGCAAAGCCGCCGGTCGATGCGGATGTGGTTTACGTGCACGCCGCGGCTGAGGGCTGGACTGATGGTCGCCTGCAACGACGTGAATTCGTGCGCGCCTATCGACCGATCGACATCAACGGACGTTCTCGAACTGCCATCGCGTGGACGACGTCGGCATCGGTTGTCGCCGTGATCGAAATGGTTCGTGAGGGTGTACTGCCGAAGCAAGGCTTTCTCAAACAGGAGGCGATCCCTCTAGAGCGCTTCCTCGCCACGCGTACCGGCAGTTTGTATGGCGCTGCTGGCTCGACAGCGCGAGTCTAGAGGTAAGTCAGTAGTTCGCGACGGCCGGCGCGTTCGAGGTGAGCGGTGCTGTTGAACGAGACGAGCGTACGACGGCTTCCGTCGAATTCGATTCGCGTGACGGCTGAGTTCAGCACCACGTAGGACAATTGCAGCGCTGCCAAGTCATCGAGTCCGAGCACGTGACCCATCGCTGCGCCGATCACCCCCGCCGAGGTGGCCACGGCGACATTGTGGCTGCGGGGTGTCGTGCTCGTGATCTCGTCGATCCCGCGACCAACGCGAGCGCGAAAAGTCTGCCACGACTCGAGATTTGGCGCCGCGACTTGCTCTTGCACCCAGGCGCGACTGACGCGTTCAAGTTGCTGTCGAAACTGGCGCGGATCGAGTGGTTCTGCCGCGCCTTGTAGGGAGAGCAGTGGCTCGCCTGTCAGCTGTGCGTAGTGCTGCATCAGGCGGTGGGCGTCGTATTCGTCGAAGGCGGGCGTAACGACGATGTTTCGCGCCGAACTACCGGCCAAGATTTCGGCGGTACTGCGCTGGCGCTGCAATTGGCCACTACGAATCCCGTGTAATTCGATGGCATTTTCGGTGAAGTGATCACGCAGATGGTTTGCCTGCGCGACGCCGAGCGGGGAGAGTCGATCGTAATTGTCGCTGCCGAAGCTGGCTTGGCCGTGCCGGACGAGGAAAAGCGTGCTCATGCTTGCTCGAATTGTACGGTAAACTCGCGGCCGAAATGGCCTCCGAGTCTGCATCCGCTCCGATCCCAGCTTGGTGGGTGCGTGCCATCTCCCGGTTGCCGCTGTCGGCGCTGCATGGCCTATCTCGTCTATTTGCCATCCTCGCGCTCAAAGTCTTTCCGTATCGGCCACGAGTGATAGACACCAATTTGGCGTTGGCATTCCCGGAGTTGGACGCGTCCGCCCGCGAGCGCATCAAACGCGATTACTACCGTGGGTATGGCGATGTGATGGTGGAAATCATCAAGTCAGCGACGATCGATGGCACGGAACTCGATCGACGGATGGAGCTGGTAGGTCTCGAGACCGTTCGAGAGACCTTGGCCACAGGGACGCCCGCGCTGTTACTCGCGGCTCACCAATGTAATTGGGAGTGGATTCTGCTCGCGATCTCTCGCCATCTGGGGTACCCGTTCGATGTCGCCTACAAGCCTTTGAAAAACCCTTGGGCCGATCGCGAGATGTTCGCGTTGCGTACACGGTTCGGCGCGCGGTTGATTCCGGCAGATAAGCTGACGCGCGATGTGATCGCGCGTCGACGCGTCCCGCGTTTGATCGCTCTCGTTGCAGATCAGGAACCGGTCGACAGTGACCGACGTCACTGGACGCGCTTTCTCAATCGAGACTCCGCTTTTTTCATGGGTGGCGAGGTGCTGGTGCAGCGACTCGGCTATCCGAGTTTCTTTTGTGCCATCGAACGTACCGATCGGGGCTGCTATCGAGTCCGGTTCGAAAAATTGTCCGAGGCGGGGGAAGCCTTTGGTGAGGGTGAGTTCACCGAGCGCTATGCGCGCCGCGTCGAGCGTCAGATTCACGAGGCGCCGCCCGATTGGCCTTGGTCGCACAAGCGTTGGCGATTGCCAGTCCCCGATGCAGCCGTCACTTCACGATCGATTGTGAACGAGTAACAACATGACTGATTCCGCTACGCCTGAGATCTCCGTCGTCATTCCCGTGTGTAACGAGGAGGGTAATGTCATCCCCTTGGCTCGCGAGATTGCGACGGCGCTGCAGGGAATACCTTTTGAGATTTTATTTGTCGATGATGGCAGCACGGATGGCACCGCTGCCGCGGTGCTACAGGCGCGCCAGGAAGGGATCGGCGCGATACGTTTATTGAAGCACTCGTTTCGCAGCGGGCAGAGTGCCGCCGTATGCTCGGGCGTGCGCGCATCGCGAGCGCCTTGGATCGCAACGCTCGATGGAGATGGTCAAAACGACCCCGCGGATATTCCAGCGCTGTACGCGGAACGCCACTCAGCCGAGCTCATCATGGGCAATCGCACGGCTCGACGCGACACGTGGCTGCGGCATGCCCAGTCTCGAGTCGCTAATGGCGTTCGCGGCGCGTTGCTCGGTGATGGCACTCCCGATACGGGTTGCGGCATCAAGGTCATGCAGCGCGAGGCGTTCATGGACTTGCCGCGCTTCGATCACATGCATCGCTTTCTGCCCGCTTTGTTTTTACGGGCCGGATGCCGCGTGAAGTCGGTACCAGTTCGGCATCGTGCACGTGAACGCGGTGTCTCGAAGTACGGTTTGTTCGATCGCCTGTGGGTCGGAATCGTCGATATCTTTGGCGTGATGTGGCTGCGGCGCCGCTATAAAAGCGGCCTAACGGTTCGAGAGGAATGATATGCAGGCGAGCGACACGACACTCTGGATCGTCATCGGATTTCTGGGGCAGGCGCTTTTTTCCGCCCGCTTCTTCGTGCAATGGTTGGCGAGCGAACGCGTCAAGCGCAGCGTGATTCCGACGGCATTCTGGTATTTCAGCCTTGCCGGCGGAGTGACTCTGCTGGCATACGCCATCCATCGGCAGGATCCGGTCTTCATCGCTGGACAGGGTTTGGGCCTCGTGGTTTACCTGCGTAATCTGTATTTGATCCGCGCCGGCAAACAGCAGGCTGACGCCTGATCATGTCTCGATCGACCGCGACCGATCTTCTTTGGATAGCGCTGTGGTTTGCGTTGCTGATTCTCGCAGGCTATGGCCTACGCGATCCGTGGCCAGCTGACGAACCACGATTTGCTTCGATCGCGCGCGATATGGTCGCCACGGGCGAGTGGCTCATTCCACGCGCTGGCGGGGATCTCTATCAAGACAAGCCACCGTTACATTTTTGGATGATGGCTGCGGCGTATTCCGTCATCGGATCGTTGCGCTGGGCATTTTTGTTGCCGTCCATGCTCGCCTCGCTCGGCACGCTGCTTTTGGTCTATGACATCGCTAAGCGGCTGCATGGGCGAGAGGCGGGCTTGCTGGCGGCCGTCACGCTGGCATGCACGCTGCACTTCACCATCACGACGCGTGGTGCGCAGATCGATGCCACATTGATTTTCTTTTGTACCTTGGCGCTGTGGGCGTTCCTGCGGCATTGGTTGATTGCGCCGAGTTTTGGCCTCGTCATCGTGGGTGGTTTAGCGGCGGGCCTTGGCGTCATGGATAAGGCGGTGGGTTTCTTGACGTTGCTGATCTGGCCGTTGGCTTGGTGGTTGCTGCGTAAGCCGGCTGTGTTCACGACGAACTTGTCGGGTGAACGGTCACCCGCGCATTGGGCTTATGGTTTAGTCGCGTTGACGTCGTTTGTTCTCGTGTTGGCGGCATGGCTCGTGCCCATGTTGTTGCACGTGGCGAACTCCGGATCCCCTGAGCTTGCGGCCTATCGTGATGAGTTGCTCTTTCAGCAAACCGTCACGCGCTATACGGCGGCTTGGCATCACTTGCGTCCTTGGTACTACTTCCTCGTCGAAGTCGTACCCGTGTTGTGGTTGCCCTTCAGTCTATTGCTCTGGTGGTTGGTGCCTCGATGGCGGGCCGATGCGGCTGAGCGTCGCGTAGAGACGGTGTTACCCCTGCTGTGGGCGGTCGCCGTCATCGTCTTTTTCAGTCTGAGTCCCGGCAAACGAGGCGTGTATATCCTGCCGGCGCTGCCCGCCCTCGCGTTGGCCGCCTCGGCGCACCTGCCGAATCTGTATCGTCGTGTTGGCGTTCAAAGAGCGTCCTTGGGGCTGGCTGCGGTACTCGTCGTACCCGCGTTATTGCTCGTACTCGGGCGTCTAGCGGGTGTCGATCGCATCGATCGCGTCTGGGAAGACATCGAACTGCAACACACTTGGCCCGTCTTTAGTTTTGCAGTGGTCTCGGTCTTGCTTTGGTCGCTTGCGAAGTGGCGCAAACCTTTGCTCGCCTGGCCGTTGGTGCTCGCGTGTCTCACCGTGCATTGGGGCCTTGCGATCGCGCCACAGATCAATTCTGAGCGATCGGCTTCGGGCTTCATGCGATCGATGCTCGCGCAAGTGCCGCCAGGACGCGAACTTGGACTGGTCGGCTATAAGGAGCAGTTCTTGTTGTATCTCGATCGCGAGATCATCAACTTCGGTCACGCGCGCTGGCGAGAGGGTAACGCAGAGGCCGAGGATGCCGCGCGGTGGCTCGCAGACGACCCTCTGAATCGGATTCTTCTAGTGCCCGAGCATCTGCTCGAGCCGTGCTTTGAGGGGAATGCCCGCAAATTGGCGGGCGAGAGCAGCGATGATTTATGGTGGTTGGTCGAGGGGTTGCCGCAACGCGAGTGCATCGCGCGCGGCAACCCATCCAAAGTGATTCGCTATCGACCTTGAAGGTCTGATCAGAACGGCAGGCCGTGCGACTGACCACCCATGCAAAGCAGCATGGGGAACGAGAGGAGGAAGTTCACGCGTGAGGTGAGCGTAGCGACGCGTCGCGCCTTCGCCTTTTCGTCAGCGGTCGCTTCGACGACGCCAATGACTTTCTTCTGGTTCGGCCAAATCAGGACCCAAACGTTGAAGAGCATGATGGTGCCGAGCCACGCGCCAATCCCGATCACCACGTGACCCTCTTGCAGGGTGAAGGCGTTCATGAAATTACCGCCGAGCAGCCAACCGCCTGTGATCCACGTGGCGAGCGCCATCCATCGGAACCACAGCAGCGCGCGCGGAGCGACGTACTTGATGATGCCGGCGCCGCCCGGGCCGCCCGTGTCGGCGTTGGCGGCGGCAAGCGCTGGGATCTGCGCCACGTTGAAGTAGTAGAGCAGGCCGATCCAGAAAATGCCGGTCACGATGTGTGCCCAGCGACCGAGACCGAGTTGATGGAAGCCGCCCACATCCGGGGTTTGCGGCAGCGCCATGACGATGATCGCAAACACCACGCCTAAAGTGACTGTGGCGCCGACGCTATCGAGAGGGTTTTTCATGAGTTCGTGTTCTCCGGCAGATTGCAGACAAGCAGACAAAAACGGCTTTGAAGAATAGGCGACGACACCCCATAATTCAACGCGTTACGCGGGCAGTGAGTCCGCCGCTTGAGACCTAAAGGATGGGTCGCTGACCGTGATGACCGAGAATTCGATATCCAAGCGACCGATGTCGCCCTGCATCAGCATCTGTGCGCTCGACGCGTCGGGCCACTGTGCGGGTTGTTTGCGAACGCGCGACGAGATCGCCGGTTGGATCAAGCTCAGTCCGCAGGAGCAATGGTCGTTGCTGCGGGAGTTGGAAATTCGTCGGGAGGCGCGAGGCTTGCCTGCCCGATCTCTTAAGGGAGAATGACGACGATGGATGTGACCGAACGAATCAAGGCGCAGCTCGCTGCTGCTCCCGTGGTGCTCTTCATGAAGGGTACGCCCGATTTCCCACAGTGCGGGTTTTCCGCGCAGACGGTTGGTGCGCTGCGTGCCTGTGGCGCGAAGTTTCACCACGTCAATATTTTCGAAGACCCCGAGTTGCGCGAAGCACTCAAGCGTTATTCGAATTGGCCGACCTATCCGCAGCTCTACGTCAACGGTGAGTTGATCGGCGGGTGCGACATCGCACTCGAGATGTATCACAGCGGTGAATTGCAAAAGGCGCTGACCGAAGCCGGCGCGACCGCTTAAGCCCGAGAGGGGCTGAGCGAGGGCGTTCAGGGGCTCGATTCGTCCGCTACGGGTGAGTTCGGGCCACCGTTGCCGCTGTTATCGTCATGCCAACCGAGTTCTCTCGCGCGTTTTTCGGCCGCGAGATAACTCGGCTGGCAAAAATTACACACGCGACAAAAGAGGTCCGCCGTCCGTTCGGCGTCGTATGCGGCTGCGTGTGCTTCGGATGAATCCCAATCCAATCCGCAAGCGAGCGTCGCCTTAGCGAGCACCGTCTGTCCGAGTGCTGCCCCGGCCAACGTGACCGTGTCGAAACTCGAGAAGGGGTGAAACGGGTTGCGTTTGATATCGGCCCTGGCAACCGCGGCATTCAGGAATCCGAGATCGAACGACGCGTTGTGACCGACGAGGATCGCGCGCTTGCAGCCATGCTGTTTTACCGCATCGCGTACTTCCTTGAAGATGCGGGTCAGCGCATCTTTTTCGTCGAGAGCCGGGCGCAATGGATGAAACGGGTCGATGCCGGTGACGGCAAGCGAGGCCGGCTCGATGTTCGAACCCGCGAAGGGCTTCACGTGATAACTGTGCGTCGCACCGCGTAGCAAGCTGCCATCCGGCGCAACGTCGATGAGTACGGCGGCGATCTCGAGTAAGGCATCGGTAGCGCAGTTGAGGCCACCGGTCTCGACATCGACGACGACCGGTAAGAATCCCCGGAAGCGTCTTGCGAGTAGGCTCATGCGCCCACCATCGTCCAGCGCAGCTTCTCTCCGGCGCGCATCGGTACGACGACTTCCGTTCCGAACGCGTACTCCGTCGGCACTTGCCAGTCGACCCGGCGCAGTTCGATTCGCGATTCGTTGCGTGGGAGCCCGTAAAAATCTGGGCCTCGTTCCGAAGCAAAGGCTTCGAAGCGCTCGAGCGCGTCTTGGGCGTCGAACACCTCGGCATAGAGTTCGAGTGCGGCGTGCGCCGAATACATACCCGCACAGCCGCAGGCGTTTTCCTTGGTGTGACGGGCATGAGGTGCGCTGTCGGTCCCCAAGAAAAAGCGCGGACTGTTGCCGGTGGCCGCCGCGACCAGCGCTTCGCGATCCGGTTCTGTCTTGAGGATCGGAAGGCAATAAAAATGGGGCCGAATGCCGCCGCGGAAAATCTCGTTGCGGTTGTAGAGCAGATGCTGCGGCGTAATCGTGGCGCCGACGCCCGCACGGGCGCCACGCACGAAGTCGACGGCGGCGGCCGTCGTGATGTGTTCGAAAACCACCTTCAATGTCGGATGTCGATCGACGAGTGGCGCGAGGATGTCATCAATGAAGCGGCGTTCGCGATCGAACACATCGACCGCGTCGGCGGTCACTTCACCGTGCACCTGTAACACGAGTCCGAATTGCGCCATGGCGGCGAGGGCATCATCAATTCGGCGCACATCGGTCACGCCCGAATCGGAATTGGTCGTGGCGCCCGCCGGATACAACTTGCAGCCGACGATCGAGTCGACTCGGCTCGCCGCTTCGAGTTCGGCGGTCGAGGTATTGTCGGTGAGGTACAAGGTCATCAACGGTTCGAAATCCGACCCGGCAGGACGCGCTGCACGGATACGATCGCGATAGGCAAGCGCCTGTGCCGTTGTGGTGACCGGTGGCTTCAAGTTCGGCATGACGATCGCACGGGCGAACTGTCTTGCCGTATGCGGCAGCACGGCCGCGAGCGCTGCACCATCGCGCAAATGCAGGTGCCAGTCGTCGGGTCGGCGCAGGGTAAGGGAGTCGGTCATGGAGGCGTCGGATGCTAACACAGCGACCCGCCTACACTCGGCGCATCGGAAAAGTTAACATACCCATTTTCACAAGCAGGACGACCGAATGACCCCCACGCCTCTGGCCCCCATGCAGGATGTCGACCCGGCCGAGACCCGGGAGTGGTTGGAATCGATCGACTCGGTGCTGAAGGCCTACGGTCCTGAGCGAGCACACTATCTGCTCGAACAATTGATCGACCACACGCGTCGTTCCGGCGCTTATCTGCCGTTCAAGCCGAACACCGCATACCTCAACACCATTTCGACAGGGCATCAGCCTGAGTATCCCGGCGACCGCGAAATGGAGCGCCGGATCGAGGCCTACATTCGCTGGAATGCGATGGCGATGGTGGTTCAAGCGAATCGCATTTCGTCCGAGTACGGTGGGCATATTTCCACCTATGCATCGGCTGCGACCTTGTACGAAGTGGGTTTCAATCACTTCTGGCGCGCGCCGACCGCGAGCCATCCCGGCGATATGATTTTCATCCAGGGTCACGCGTCGCCCGGAATCTATGCCCGCGCGTTTCTCGAAGGCCGCTTGACCGAAGAGCAGTTGCGCCATTTCCGCCAAGAAGTCGCGGGCAACGGTCTATCGTCTTATCCCCACCCTTGGTTGATGCCCGACTTCTGGCAGTTTCCGACCGTGTCGATGGGCTTAGGTCCCATGCAGGCCATCTTCCAGGCGCGCTTCCAGCGTTACCTCGAACACCGTGGCCTCGTGCCGCCGAGTGATCGCAAGATTTGGGCTTTCCTCGGTGACGGCGAGATGGATGAGCCCGAATCGATGGGTGCGCTCACGATGCCGGTGCGCGAGAAGCTCGACAACCTCGTGTTCGTCATCAACTGCAATCTTCAACGGCTTGATGGCCCGGTGCGTGGCAACGGCAAAATCATTCAAGAGCTCGAGGCCGCTTTCCTCGGTGCCGGTTGGAACGTCATCAAAGTATTGTGGGGTTCGCGCTGGGATCCACTGCTGGCGAAAGACTCGCAAGGTCTGCTGCGTCGTGTCATGGAGGAGTGCGTCGACGGCGAGTACCAAAATTTCAAAGCCAAAGGTGGCGCGTACACGCGCGAGAATTTCTTCGGTAAGTACCCCGAGTTGAAGGCCATGGTGGCCAACATGTCGGACGAAGAGATTTGGCGCCTAAATCGCGGCGGTCATGATCCGCGTAAGGTGTATGCGGCGTATGCCGCTGCTGCTGCGCATCGCGGTCAGCCTACCGTGATCCTTGCTAAAACCGTCAAAGGTTTCGGTATGGGTAAATCGGGTGAAGGGCAGATGGTTGCGCACCAACAGAAGAAACTCTCGGACGAAGATCTGCGCGGTTTTCGTGACCGGTTCAACATTCCGGTGTCCGACGAGGAAGTATCGCGTCTGCCGTTCCGCAAGCCCGACGAAGATGGCGAAGAGTTGCGGTATCTGCGCTCGAAGCGAAAGAGCCTCGGTGGTTACTTGCCAGCCCGACGTCGCACCGGTGGCCCGCTGCCGGTGCCCTCACTGGATCTCTTCAAGCCTTTGCTCGAGGGCACAGAGGGTCGAGAGATTTCGACCACCATGGCGTTCGTTCGTATTCTGACGGCGCTGCTCAAAGATAAGGGTATCGGCAAGCACATTGTACCGATCGTGCCCGACGAGGCTCGTACCTTCGGCATGGAAGGTCTATTCCGGCAGGTCGGCATCTATTCTTCGATGGGTCAGCTGTATACGCCGCAGGATGCGGATCAGCTGATGTCGTATCGCGAAGACAAGAAGGGACAAATTCTCGAGGAAGGTATCAACGAAGCTGGTGCCATGTGTTCGTGGATGGCGGCAGGCACCTCGTACACCAATAACGGCATCAGCATGGTGCCGTTCTACATCTTCTATTCGATGTTCGGCTTCCAGCGCGTGGGTGACTTCATTTGGGCGGCGGGAGACATGCAGGCGAGAGGTTTCCTGCTGGGCGCCACGGCAGGTCGAACCACGCTCGCAGGCGAAGGCTTGCAGCATCAGGATGGGCACAGCCAATTGCTCTCGACGATGGTGCCGAACTGTCGTTCTTATGATCCGACCTACGCGTACGAGCTCGCCGTCATCATGCAAGATGGTTTGCGTCGCATGTATGCCGAAGGCGAGAACATTTTTTATTACATCACCGTGATGAACGAGAACTACGCCATGCCGGCGATGCCGGCTGGTGCGGAGCAGGGCATCCTCAAAGGCCTCTATCCGCTCTCGACGCATGCGGCGAGTGCCAAAAGTCAGCGCAAGGCGACCCTGCTCGGTGCGGGTACCATTTTGCGCGAGGTCATCGCGGCGGCGGACATGCTCGCCAAAGATTACGACGTGCATTGCGAGGTGCTGTCTGCACCGAGCTTCAGTGAATTGCGCCGTGATGCTCTCGATTGCGACCGGTGGAATCTGCTGCATCCGACCGAGACGGCGCGTGTGCCCTACGTGGCGGAGGTGTTGCAGGGTCGGGCCGGTCCCTTCGTTGCCGCTAGCGATTACGTGCGCAACGTGCCGGATCAAATCCGTCAATGGGTGCCCGGCCGCTACGTCGTCCTCGGTACCGATGGCTATGGTCGTTCGGATGCGCGCGAGGCGCTGCGCGCCCACTTCGAGGTCGACCGCCGCTTCATCGTGCTCGCGACCTTGCGAGCCTTGGCTGATGACGGTGTCGTGCCGCGCGCGCTGCTCGCTGAGGCGATCGGCAAACTCGGTATCGACGTCAACAAACCCAACCCGCTCAACAGCTGACGGAAGCAATCATGGCAAGCATCGAAGTGCGTGTTCCGGACCTCGGAACCTTCAAGGACGTCGCGGTCATCGAGTTGCTGGTCAAGCCCGGCGATCAGATCGAGGTCGATGCCTCGATCGCGACGCTCGAAACCGAGAAAGCAACGATGGATGTGCCCTCCACGGTGAGTGGCAGGATCGTGTCGTTGCACATCGCGCGCGGAGGCACCGTCAACGGGGGTGATCTCGTGGCGATCGTGGAGGGCGAGTTGCCTACCCAGAGCGCAGCACCCGTCGTGGCCGCCGCGCCCTCACCGACAGCCCCTCCGGCCGCGGCACCGCGGCCTGCTGCGCCCGTGCCAGCGGCGCCGATCGCGCCCGCTGCAGCGCCCATCACGTTGGGGGTTGCTCTCGATGCGCCGTCCTTTGGTACGGCCCACGCAGGTCCGTCGGTACGCAAACTGGCGCGTGAGCTCGGGGTCGATCTCTCGCGGGTGACGGGCTCGGGTCCTAAGGGTCGTATCAGTCACGAGGATGTGAAGGCCTGGGTGAAGCGTGCGTTGCAGGGTGGTCTTGCCCCGGCAGCGCCCGCCTTGCCGAAAGTGCCTGTGGTCGATTTTGCGGCGTTTGGCCCGATCGACGTTCAGCCGCTCAGTCGTGTGCGCAAGATCTCGGGACCGAGATTGCACGCGTCGTGGGTCAATTTGCCACACGTCACGCAATTCGACGAAGCGGATATCACCGAGCTGGAAGCATTGCGTCAATCTTTGAAGGATCGTGCTGCCGCAGAGGGGGTGAAGCTGACTCCGCTTGCGTTCATCATCGCCGCTTGCGCGCGCGCGCTACTTCAATTCCCGAATTTCGGTTCGTCGCTGGATGAGTCGGGACAAAATCTCGTTCACAAAAAATACTGCCATCTCGGCTTTGCTGCTGACACGCCGAATGGATTGCTGGTGCCGGTGATCCGCGATGCCGATCGCAAGGACATCTTCGCGATTGCGCGTGATTTGGCGCATCTATCCGAGAAGGCGCGCGCCGGCAAGCTGCCCGGCAGTGACATGCAGGGCGGATGTTTCACCGTCTCGAGCTTGGGTGGTATCGGTGGCACGGCTTTCACGCCGATCATCAATGCGCCTGAGGTCGCGATACTCGGCGTGTCGAAGTCAGTTATGAAGCCAGTGTGGCGTGATTCGACCTTCGTTCCGAGACTGACCCTGCCGCTGTCATTGTCCTACGATCATCGCGTGATCGACGGTGCGGAGGGCGTACGGTTTACGACTTGGCTCGCTGCCTGTCTCGCGAAGCCGGCCGATCTTGTCAGCCCGGCACGGGTCTGAGGTCGCTATGAGTATCAAAGAAATCACCGTCCCGGATCTCGGTAACTTTGCCGAGGTGCCTGTCATCGATGTGCTCGTCAAGGCGGGTGATGTGGTTGAAGTCGATTCGCCACTGTTGACGCTCGAGACCGACAAAGCATCGATGGATGTGCCATCTCCGGTTGCCGGAACCGTCGAGGCGATCTTGGTAAGTCGTGGTGACAAGGTCTCCAAGGGTCGTTTGATCGCAAGGATTCAGGCCGCTGAGCAGTCAGCGGTCAATATCGCGGTGACGGCAAACGCCGCGGCACCGGCTTCGGTACCCGCTTCAGCACCGGCACCGGTAGCGCCTGCCATCGCGGTTGAATCGGTTGCACCGGCCGCGTCGCTCGAGCCTGCGCCGCCGGCTGATCGCCATGCGCCACTCGTTGTTTTGGGCGCAGGCCCCGGCGGTTACACGGCCGCGTTCCGTGCGGCTGATCTGGGTCTGCAGGTGACGTTAATCGAACGTTGGTCAACGCTGGGTGGCGTCTGTCTCAACGTCGGTTGTATTCCGTCGAAGGCCTTACTGCATGCCGCGAAAGTGGTCGATGAAGCCGCTTCGATGGCAGAGCACGGTATCGTGTTCGGCAAGCCCACGATCGATCTCGATAAATTGCGCGGCTGGAAGAATTCGGTCGTCGGCAAGTTGACCGGTGGTCTCACGATGTTGGCCAAGCAGCGCAAGGTCGATGTCGTGCGCGGCCAAGCGCGTTTCCTGGGACCGCGTGTGCTCGAATTGACGGCAGACGATGGTAGCAAGAGCACATTGAGCTTCGATCACTGCATCATCGCTGCGGGCTCTGAGCCGGTGAAGCTGCCGTTCGTGCCCGATGATCCACGCGTGATCGACTCAACCGGTGCGCTCGAGTTGCAGGATTTGCCGAAGCGTATGCTCGTGATTGGCGGTGGCATCATCGGCCTTGAGATGGGCTGCGTGTACGATGCGCTCGGCGTTAAGGTCAGCGTCGTCGAGTGGCTGAAGCAGCTCATGCCTGGCGCTGACGCTGATCTCGTCAAGCCGCTCGAGAAGCGTTTGCGTAAGCGCTACGAACACATCCTCCTCGGCGTTAAGGTGAAGGCGGTCGAAGCGCAGGCCAACGGTTTGAAAGTCACCTTCGAGGGTGACTCGGCACCGGAGCCGCAGGTGTTCGATCGGGTTCTCGTGGCGGTGGGTCGCAAACCCAATGGCCTTCTCATCGGCGCGGATGCCGCCGGCGTTCGGGTCGATGAGCGCGGTTTCATCGCCGTCGATAAACAGATGCGAACCAACGTGCCACACATCTTCGCCATTGGGGATATCGTTGGGCAGCCGATGCTCGCTCACAAAGCGACTCACGAGGGTAAGGTTGCTGCCGAGGTTATTGCCGGCGAGAAGAGAGCTTTTGATGCTCGCGTGATTCCCTCGGTGGCGTACACCGATCCCGAGATCGCGTGGGTTGGTCTGACGGAAACGGAAGCGAAGGCCAAAGGGATCCCTTACGAGAAGGGCGTGTTTCCTTGGGCTGCGAGCGGCCGATCACTGGCGCAAGGGCGTGACGAAGGGTTCACCAAGTTGTTGTTCGATCCGCAGACCCATCGCGTCATTGGCGGTGGCATCGTAGGGCCGAACGCGGGTGAGCTCATTGCCGAAGTGGCCTTGGCGGTCGAACTCGGCGCTGATGCGGCCGATGTCGGCTTGACCATCCATCCCCATCCGACGGTATCGGAATCGGTGGCAATGGCAGCAGAAGCGTTTGAAGGAACCTTGACCGATCTTTACGTGCCCAAGCGCAAATAAGACCGTTCTGCGCTGGTGCTAGCGCCCGGCGAGTCGTCGCAGCTCTTCGAGGTAGAGACGCTCGTCTGGCATGCGGCCAGCGCGTTGTGCCTCCCAGAGCGCACGACCGAGTGCCTCCATCATTTGGTGTTCGGCATCGTGTGCGTCGCTGCGCGCGGCGAGGCGGGCGTGTATCGCGCGGATCCCGAGCGGTCGGTCCGTGCCCACTTGTTCGCGCAGCGCCATGTGCATCGACAAGTGCAGGAAGGGATTGGTTTGCCCCCCTTCGGGTGAAAACTCTTGCTGCAAGACTTCATCGCCTCGTTCGAGCCAAGCATGGTACTCGGGGTGCAAACCAATGAGATCGACGAGCTGCGCTTCGAGCGGTGTCAGTGGTAGTTGCTGCGCATGGCGTTGCCAAGCCGTCAGCCAATCACGTCGAAGATCATCGCGGGTCTTGTCGAAAAACATGCTTGATATCGTCCGGTTTATTCGGCGCGCGTTTTGTGTCGGTAGCTGCACAGATCGGCAATCGAGCAGGCCGGACAATCCGGTTTGCGGGCTTTGCAGACGTAGCGACCGTGCAGGATTAGCCAGTGGTGCGCATCCTGCAAGAACTCCGAGGGCACGTTTTTCAGCAGTTTTTTCTCTACTGCGAGCACCGTCTTACCAGGGGCGAGACCCGTGCGATTGGCCACCCGAAAGATATGCGTATCGACCGCCATGGTCGGTTCACCGAAAGCCGTGTTCAGCACGACATTCGCCGTCTTTCGGCCAACGCCGGGTAGTGCTTCGAGTGCTTCACGCTCGCGCGGCACGTTCCCGTCGTGTTGCTCGATGAGTAGGCGGCAGGTCGCGATGATATTTTTTCCCTTATTTTTGTAGAGGCCGATGGTTCGGATATACGGCATCAGTCCTTCTTCGCCGAGCGCCAACAGTGCTTGCGGTGTATTGGCAATAGGAAATAACTTCCGGGTGGCGATATTCACGCCGCGATCCGTCGCTTGAGCCGAGAGGATCACCGCAATCAAAAGTTCAAACGGCGAGCGGTATTCGAGCTCGGTCGTCGGATGTGGGTTCGCAGCGCGCAGGCGCTCGAACATTTTTTGACGGGCCTCTGGCTTCACGATGCCACCGATCCGATTCGGCGTTTGCGTGCCGCAAGTAGCTCGGTCCGTTGCTGTTCTCGTCTCAACCGACGAGTCTCGTGTGCATCGTAGCGCTGTAGATTCAGCGCGGCAGACGGTTCGGGTGAGGGTGGTTGCAGATCAGCTCGCAGCACCAAAGAAATGCAATCGACTGGGCATGGAGCGATACAGAGTTCACAGCCGGTGCATAGATCGTTGAGTACCGTATGCATCTGGCGTTGTGCCCCAACGATGGCATCGACTGGGCAGGGTGGTAAGCAGCGCGCGCAGCCGATACAGCGGTCTGCATCGATGTAGGCCACCATCGCGGGCCCTTCTGCGCCGCACTCTGGATCTAGTGCGAGCTCTTCCGTCTGCAACAAGCGGGCGAGTTCGCGGATGGTGGCTTGTCCGCCCGGGGGGCACCGATTGATCGACGTCGTGCCAGCGGCGATCGCCTCGGCATAGGGCCGGCAACCCTGAAAACCGCAGCGCGTGCACTGAGTCTGCGGCAGTAGCGCGTGGATCGCGTCGGCTCGAGTGCTCATCACGCGAGCCGCGATTAGCTAACGGGTAGGCCGCTCGTCACACCCTCGTCGGCGCCGAGCAGGAAGAGGCGATCTGCCTCGTCCGACGCGCAGAGCACCATACCCTCGGAAACGCCGAAACGCATTTTGCGCGGCGCTAAATTGGCAACCACCACCACATGACGACCGACAAGCGATTCGGGTGAGTAGGTTTTGCGTATCCCCGAGAAGACCGTACGTCGCTCGTTGCCCAGTTCGAGCGTGAGCTTCAAGAGTTTGTCCGAACCGTCGACGAGGCTGGCTTCAGCAACCCGCGCCATTCGCAAATCGAGCTTCGCGAAGTCATCGATCGAAATCAGCGGTTTCTGGTCGGCGGGAGCGGGTGTCGTCACTTTGGGGCTCGTCTTTTGTTCGATGGGGGCAGTGGTCGCAGTGTCCACGAGGGCGGCAACCTGTTTTGGGTCGAGGCGCAAGGCCAGCGGCTCATAATTCTCAAGCGGCGTGCCCAGCAAGGGTTGTTCGATTTCGTTCCAGCTCGAGAGTGGCGCCCCGAGGAAGGCTGCGGCCTTACAGGCCATTTGCGGCAGAACGGGCGCGAGATAGACCATCAGCACGCGGAATAAGTTGATGCCCTGCGTCGCCACCGCAATGACATCATCGGCGCGTGCAGGGTCTTTGGCGAGTGCCCAGGGCTTGTTGGCATCGACGTATTGGTTCGCCTTATCGGCGAGCGCCATGATTTCGCGGATGGCCTGCGAGTAATCGCGACTCTCGTATAGCGAAGCCAGACGCGGCGCAGCCGCCGTGAATTCGGCATAGAGCGCCGTATCGGCGAGCGCTGGCGCGAGGCGTCCGCCACCACGAGCGATGAAGCCTGCACATCGGCTTGCGATATTGACGAGTTTGCCAACCAAGTCGGAATTGACGCGTGCCGTGAAATCGTCGAGCGAAAGATCGATGTCATCCACGCCCGAGCCAAGCTTGGCAGCGAAGTAATAGCGCAAGGCTTCAGCGGGCAGATGATCGAGATAGCGACGTGCCGTAATGAAGGTGCCGCGCGACTTCGACATCTTCTGACCGTTGATCGTCAGGAAGCCATGCACGTGTACAGCGGTCGGTCGGCGGAATCCCGAGCCATGCAGTACCGCGGGCCAAAACAGCGTGTGGAAGTAGCTGATGTCCTTACCGATGAAGTGATGCAGTTCGGTGGGGCTATCGGCACGCAAGTAGTGATTGAGATCGACTCCCGTGCGATCGCAATAGGCTTTGAAGCTGCCGAGATAGCCGATAGGGGCATCGAACCACACGTAAAAGTATTTCCCGGGCGAGCCCGGAATTTCGAAGCCAAAGTACGGGGCGTCGCGTGAGATATCCCAATCTTGCAAACCCGCCGTGAACCACTCGTCGAGTTTGGAGCGGACCGCATCCTGAAGTGAGCCGCTTTTGACCCACTCGCGCAGCATCGCTTCGAAGTGACCGAGGGCAAAGAAAAGATGCTCCGATTCGCGCCAGACGGGCGCGGTATCGCTGATCGTCGAGCGTGGTTCGATGAGATCTGCCGGCGTGTAAGTGGCGCCGCAGACTTCGCAACTGTCGCCATATTGATCGGCGGCCTTGCAGGTTGGGCAGGTGCCACGCACGTAGCGATCAGGCAGGAACATGCCCGCCTTCTCGTCGTAGGCTTGCCGGACGCTTCGCCGGGTGATGTGTCCGGCGGCTTGTAGTCGCTCGAACATTGAGTCGGTGAAGTAGCGATTCTCGGCTGAATGAGTCGAGTGGAACTGATCGTGACCGATCAGAAAATCGCGATAGTCGGCTTTATGCTCTTCCGCGACGCGCGCGATGAGATCCTCAGGGCGGATTCCCTCGGTCTGTGCGCGGATCATGATCGGAGTCCCGTGCGTGTCTTCCGCGCAAACGTAGAGACACGAGTGCCCCTGCATTTTTTGGAATCGCACCCAAACGTCGGTCTGGACTGCTTCGATGATGTGGCCGAGGTGCAATGACCCGTTGGCGTAGGGCAGGGCGCTGGTGACGAGAATCTGACGTGACATGCCGTGAATTATCGCACAGCGCCACCCGTAGCCGGGTCGCGAGCGGCTAGAATAAGCGCATGTCCACGACCTTCGATCCGGTCGCCATCGAGGCGGCTCTCGGTCAGTATCTCGATCCGAATACGCGCCAGACTTGGGCCGAAGCGCGGGTGATCCGCCATGTCTCGTCGACCTCGGCCGGCGTCTTGGTGACGGTGGAGCTGGGGTATCCCGCTCTGGGTTACGAGGTCGCCCTGAAGCAGGCGCTCGAGACGCATTTGGCGGCGAGCGGCTACGCACTCGCGGTCGAACTCAACGTCTCATCTCGCATCGTCGCCCATGCCGTGCAGCGTGGCCTGACTCCACTGCCGGGAATTGCCAATGTCGTGGCAGTGGCGTCGGGAAAAGGGGGTGTGGGCAAGTCGACCGTGGCCGTGAATCTGGCGCTCGCTTGGGCCCGTCAGGGAGCGCGGGTTGGAATGCTCGATGCCGATATCTACGGTCCGAGCCAACCGATCATGCTCGGACTGCAAGGCGAGAAGCCCGGGGTTCGTGACGGCAAGAAGTTGATTCCGCCACGTGCACACGGCGTCGCGGCGATGTCGATCGGTTTTTTGGTCGACGTCGAACAACCGATGGTCTGGCGTGGGCCGATGGTGACGTCCGCTCTGAATCAATTGTTGGCCGAGACGGATTGGGGCGAGCTCGACTACCTCGTCGTCGACATGCCGCCAGGCACTGGAGATATTCAACTGACGCTCGCGCAGAAAGTGCCTGTCGCAGGCGCGGTGATCGTGACGACGCCGCAAGACATCGCCCTGGCGGATGCGCGCAAGGGTCTCAAGATGTTCGAGAAGGTCAACGTGCCGGTGTTGGGTATCGTCGAGAACATGAGCGTTCATGTTTGCTCGAACTGCGGGCACGCGGAGCACATCTTCGGTCAGGGCGGTGGGGAGCGAATGGCGTCGCAATATGGCGCCGAGTTGCTAGGTGCCTTACCGCTCGATGGCCGAATTCGTGAAGAAGTGGATGGCGGGCGTCCGACCGTGGTCGCTGCGCCGGATAGCGCACGTGGCGAAGCGTATCTCGCCTTGGCCCGGCGTACGGCCGGTGAGTTAGCCCGTCGTTCGCGTGATCGCAGCGGGGCATTTCCGAAAATCATCGTAGAGGACACATGAGCATCAAGTCCGACCATTGGATCCGTCGCATGGCGGCCGAGCACGGCATGATCGAGCCCTTCGAGCCTGGCCAGGTTCGAAGCGTCGATGGGCAACGGATCGTCTCGTACGGGACCTCGAGCTATGGCTACGACGTGCGTTGCGCGCGCGAGTTCAAAATATTCACGAATATCAACTCGACCATCGTTGATCCGAAAGCATTCGATGAGAAAAGCTTCGTGGATGTCGACTCGGATGTCTGCATCATTCCGCCGAATTCGTTCGCATTAGCGCGCACGGTCGAGTATTTCCGTATTCCGCGCAGCACCCTCGTCGTTTGCCTCGGCAAGTCGACCTATGCGCGTTGCGGCATCATCGTCAACGTGACTCCGCTCGAACCTGAATGGGAGGGGCATGTCACGCTCGAGTTTTCAAACACGACGCCACTGCCTGCCAAGATTTATGCGAACGAAGGCGTTGCGCAGATGCTGTTCTTCGAGAGCGACGAGGTCTGTTCGACCTCGTACCGCGATCGTGGCGGCAAGTACCAAGGTCAGCGAGGCGTTACTTTGCCGAAGACTTGAGCGTCTTCAGATTCATCGCCCATTCGAGTTTCTCGCCGCGGCGTCGCTCGGCGCGAACGGGTACATAGCCCAGCGTCGGTGCATACCAAACTTTGGTCACACGATCCGATCCCACTCGGGCGCTCGACCAGATCACGGTGTCGATCGGACCTAGCGGTGTCGTGATGCGCTCGCGACCCCAGGCTCGATACTCGTAGGATTTGATTTCCTGTTTGTCCACCATCGCGTAGCGGGCCGGGTTTTTCCCTAAGCTCAACGCCCGCATCACTGCGATTTGCACGGACATCGGATCCTGCACGCCCGCCTCGATGGCCAGGTTCACGTCTCGGCCCTCGGCGAGCCCGCTGACTCTGCTGGCGGCATGATCAAAATTCAGCGCGATATCCTTATCGCGCGAGTCGGTACCATCGTCGGCGCGATACTGCAGTGGAATGACCACTTCATTATCGATGCGCAGTACGCTCGTCTGGGTGATCTCGCCGGGAAAAGCGAGTCGGAAAAGTCCCCGTGCCTCATTGCGAGATTCATATCGCCAACGATCGGCCGTCTCGCGCTCCAAGCTGAGGCTTGCCGTGCCTGCATTGAGACCGCGAAAGATGACTTCGTAGGACACGCTGAACGGAGCGAGCGGCACGCTGTCTGCACCCTGCGCATTCAGTGCGGCGCAGGCGAGAAGGCTAAGCGCAAACCGACGAGTGAATGATCCATGCATGGTCGATGCTCCGCCGTCGATTCAGTAATCGAAGCGGCGCTCCAAGGGTTCGACGAGTCGTTGGCCATCAAGTTCCGCGCCAGCGTCGGTTTGTCTCAACCGGCCTTGGGCGAGAAGTTCGATCGCCTCGGGATAAATCGTGTGCTCGATCCGTTGTACACGGCGCTGCAAAGAGGCTTCGTTGTCATCCGGACGCAGAGCTAAAACGCCCCGAAGGATGCGCGGCCCGCCGTCGAGCTCGGCGGTCACGAAGTGCACGGTGGCGCCGTGTTCCGTATCGCCCGCTTCGAGCGCCCGTCGGTGGGTGTGTAAGCCCCTATGTGCGGGTAGCAGCGATGGGTGGATGTTCAGCAGCCGACCCGCGAAGCCGCTCACGAAGTTCGCCGAGAGGATCCGCATGTAGCCAGCGAGGACGACCCAATCGGCTTTCGCCGCGCGAATCGCCTCGGCAAGACGCTCATCGAAAGATTCGCGCGATTCATCGGCGGTCGGGGTAACCAGCGTCGTGGGGATGCCGCGTTCGGAAGCTTTGGAAAGACCCGCCGCATCGGCGCGGTTGCTGATGACACACACCACATCCGCGTGCACCGTGCCCCGTCGGCACGCATCATCAATGGCCAGCATGTTGGAGCCGGCGCCCGAGATGACGACGACGAGTCTGGCGCGACTCACTCGATGACGACGTCGCCGTGTCCGGCTCGGACGTGTCCGATGATCGAGGCGGTTTCACCAGCTGCCCTCAACGTGGCGAGGGCGCGATCGGCTTCGGATGGGGACACGATGGCGATCATGCCGATACCGCAGTTGAAGGTGCGGTGCATCTCATCATCCGCGATGTTACCTGCGCGCTGTAACCACTCCCAGACGGCGCCTCGCTGCCAACTGTGGCGATCTAGCGTCACGCCGCAGCCTTCGGGTAGCACGCGCGGGATATTGTCGGTCAGTCCGCCGCCGGTGATGTGCGCAAAGCCGTGCACCGACACTGCTTTTGCCAAAGCCAGCATGGCCGGAACGTAGATGCGTGTCGGCACCAACAGCTGCTCGAACAGCGAGCCACCCTCGATAAGAGTAGAGGCATCTGCACCCGCGACCGAGATCAGCTTTCGGATCAAAGAATAGCCATTCGAGTGCGGACCGGAGGAGGCCATGCCGATCACGGCATCGCCGATAGCGACTTTGGAGCCATCGATGATGGCGTCTTTCTCGACGACACCGACGCAAAAGCCAGCGAGGTCGTAATCACCCTCGTGATACATACCCGGCATCTCGGCTGTTTCACCGCCGACGAGCGCGCAACCGGCGAGTCTGCATCCTTCGACAATGCCGGCGACCACTCGTTCGGCGACGTCGACTTCAAGTTTGCCCGTGGCGTAGTAGTCCAGAAAAAACAAAGGCTCTGCGCCTTGTACGGCCACGTCGTTGACGCACATGCCGACGAGATCGATCCCAATGCCGTCGTGATGACCGGTATCGATGGCTAAGCGCAATTTGGTGCCCACGCCGTCGGTTCCCGACACGAGTACGGGACGCTTCCAACGATCGAGCGGTAACTCGACGAGAGCACCAAAACCACCAATGCCGGCGAGCACCTCAGGACGCGTCGCGCGCTTGACCAGCGGCTTGATGCGATCGACGAGTTCATCGCCAGCGTCGATATCGACACCGGCATCGCGGTAGGTCAATCCGGTGGGTTTCGCGGGTGTATTCATGAGCGCACGGGCTGAAAATTCTCGTGTGATATTGTACGACGTTCCGATTATGTCGTTGCGAATATCCACATCGAAAATGCCTCTACGCACACTGCTGGGTGCTCTGCTGTGCTGCGCCGTCGTGTCGGCACCGCTGTCGGCGACACAGAAAGTACTAGTCGGCGAGATCAGCATTCGCTCGAGCGAAGAGGCGGCGAATCCGCAGGCGATGCGGGCCGCCATCGTTCGCGCCACTGGCGACCGTCGGGCTGCCGACGATCCGGTCTATCAGTCGTTGATCGCCGATGCCGATCGATACGTTCAGATTCGGCGCCCTGCCACGAGCACGTCGCCTGCTCGTATCACCCTCGATAGCGCGGCCATCGAACGCGCCATCGACAAGTTGGGTCGCCCCCGCTGGGTTAGCGAACGACCGTTGGTGCTGGGTGTGATTCTGTCCGCGCCACGCGGGGCTGATCCGGCACGGGTGCGGGAGGCGTTGGAGATAGCCGCCGAGCAGCGAGGGCTGCCGCTGCGCTTGAGCTCAGCTGCCGCCGCTGGGTTACGCACGGATGACCCTCCCTCGACCGTCGCTCTGCTGGATGCGGCGCGCCGAGCAGGCGCGGACATGACCTTGGTTGGCGAGGCGGACGGATCGGACTGGCAGTGGACCTTGGTCGATGCCAGTACGAGTACGGTTTTTCCAGGTGAGGTCACTGCGGGTATCGAAGGCACGGCGGACGTGCTCGCCTTGGCATCGCAGTCGGTGTTGTCGCAGCCGCTCGCGGTCACGCGCTTGCGGATTTCCGGGCTTGTGTCGCTCAAGGAGCACTTGGCAGTCGAGCGTGCGCTCGCAGCGCTGATCGGCGTCAAGCAGGTGGAGGTTCTGGAGGTTGGGGCGCGTTCGGCTTTGTTCGAGGTGTCTTCAGCGGGTGGTGAGCGCGTTTTGATCGATGCGCTCAAAGCGAATGCCAAGCTCGTACGTGAAGGCGGTAGTCGAGATCCGCTGATATATCGCTACGTGCCATGAGTTGGGATCGAAGATGACTCTGTGGCGCCATCTTCCGAATGCGATCTGCATAGCGCGCATTTTTTTGACGCTGCCGATCGTATTGGCCTTAGAGCATGGGCAGTATGGTTTGGCCTTAGGCCTGTTTGCGGTCGCGGCCGTATCCGATGGAATCGACGGTTATCTTGCGAAGCGATTCGGTTGGATCAGCGAGCTCGGTAAGTTCCTTGACCCACTGGCCGACAAGATATTGCTGGTCAGCGTTTTTCTCGCCTGCGTGTGGCAGGAACTCGTTCCTGTTTGGTTGGCGGCAGCGGCGATCGCTCGCGATGTGCTGATCTCGACAGGTTCACTCGTCTTCCGTCTTTGGTTCGGCGAATTGCGTGGTAAGCCAACCTGGATTTCAAAGATCAACACCACATTGCAATTGTTGGTGTTGGTCGGGTCGATCATCCAGGCGGGCTGGTGGGTGATTTGGCCGGATGTCTTTGGTGCATTGATGGTGGCGACGTTGGTCACGACCGTGTGGTCGGGCGCCGATTATGTCGCGCGGTTTTTCATTCGCGCTTGGTCACAGCCGGCGGTGACGGACTGATGCAACAGTTACCGCTCGGTGTGTCGATACAGGACCGCGCCACCTTCGCTTCCTTTTATCCGGGTCCCAATCCAATGGCCGTCGAACGTTTACGTTCGATCGCCTACGGCGATCGCGGTGTGATTTGGCTGTGGGGCGCCAAGGGCAGCGGTCGCAGTCATCTCTTGCAAGCCGCCTGCGCCGCAGCGGGTGCGCGGCGTGCCGCGTATCTGCCATTGCGTGAACTCGGTGAAGCGGCCACGGGTTTTCTCAGCGATGTTCGGTTGCTCGATCTGCTTTGCATCGATGACATCGGCTGCCGTATTGGTCATCGTGATTTTGAGCTGGCACTCTTTTCCGCCTATCGCAGCTTGGAAGAGCGCGGTGGCGGGCTGATTGTGGCGGCCGATCAGGCGCCGGTTGGTTTGAACTGGGTGCTGGCCGATATCCGCTCGCGATTCGGTGCCGCCGAGATTTTTCAGTTGAAGGCACTCGATGACGAGGGTGAGCGAGAGGCCTTGCGCTTGCGCGCCGCATCGCGCGGGCTGGATCTTCCCGAAGAAACGGCTCGCTATCTCTTGCGGCGATTTCCTCGCGATATGAGCACGCTCGGTCGATTGCTCGATGAGATCGACCTCGCTTCGCTGTCAGCGCAGCGACGCCTCACCGTGCCCTTCGTGAAATCTATCCTCGGCGAGTCTTGAGCGCGCGCGCGAGCGTTGCAATGCGCTCGCCTTGAGCGCGAGCTAAAGCGCGCTCGTGCTCCGTCAACTGGGCGGTTTGCCCATGGGGCGTGAAATGCGTTGCGCCGTAGGGTGTGCCACCACTGCGAGTGTCTGCGAGGGCGCGCTCCGAGTAGGGAATACCGGCGATCACCATACCGTGATGCAGTAGCGGCACGAGCATCGTCAGCAAGGTGCTCTCTTGACCGCCGTGCAAGCTGCTGCTGCCACCGAAGACACCGGCGGGCTTGCCGCTGAGCGCGCCTTCGGCCCACAAGGTGCTCGTTCCATCGAGGAAGTGTTTCATCGCCGCCGACATGTTGCCAAAGCGCGTTGGGCTACCGAGCAACAATCCATCGCAACGACGAAGATCTTCATGGGTAACCCACGGCGCACCCGAATCGGGTACGGCGACGACCGGTCGTTCGCTTTCGGCAGAGACGGCGGGCACACGACGCAGGGTTGCAATGACGCCATCGACTGACTCGACACCGCGACAAAGGTGGCGAGCGAGTTCGGCCGTCGCCCCGTGACGAGAGTCAAATACGACGAGAACTTCGATGCTCAAAGGGGGGCTCATCAGCGAGTTTCTCGGCGAGCCGTTTCGAGTCGATCGATCACTTCGGCGAGCGGCCAAGCTTCGTTGTCGCTCGCGCGTCGATGTCGATACTCGAGTGCGCCAGCCTCGATGCCGCGATCGGAGATGACGACGCGATGCGGTATGCCAATCAGCTCCGTATCTGCGAATTTCACGCCGGGTCGTGCATCGCGATCATCGAGTAGGACCTCGAAGCCGCGTTGCTGAAGTTGCGCGTAAAGCTGCTCGGCAAGCTCCGCCACTTTCGGCGATTTGGCTGCATTCAGCGGCACCAAAACGACATCGAACGGCGCGATCGGTGCCGGCCAAATGATCCCCGCTGCGTCGTGGTTCTGCTCGATTGCTGCCGCGACGATACGAGTGACACCGATGCCGTAGCAGCCCATGAACATCACGACGGGTTTGCCGGCCTCATCGAGAACACTCGCTTGCATCGCCTCGCTGTATTTTTTGCCGAGCTGAAAGATGTGGCCGACTTCAATGCCACGACGAATGCGCAAGGTACCGCTACCGCCAGGGCTCGGATCGCCAGCGATGACGTTGCGGAGATCCGCCGCCGTCGGCTCTGGTAAATCGCGGCCCCAGTTGGCGCCGCTGAAATGATGGCCAACTTCGTTCGCGCCGCAGACGAAATTCGCCGCAGCGAGCGCTGCGTGATCCGCATACAGTGGGCACTTCAGTCCGATCGGGCCGAGATAACCTGGCTCGCACCCGGTGGCGGCGACAACCGCCTCCGGCGCGGCCATCCGTAGCGGGTTTGCAACGCCGGGCAGTTTTTGAGCCTTGATCGCATTGAGTTCGTGATCGCCGCGAACAGCCAGTGCAATCACGCCGCCATCGGTCGATTCGACCAGCAACAACTTGATGCATTGCTGTGGCGAGACCTTCAAAAATTCCGCCACTTCCTCGATGGTGCGTTTGTTCGGTGTGGCAACTTTAGTCAGCGTGGCCGTGGCTGCCGGACGTGGTGCCGACGGGGCCAGCGCTGGAGCCAGTTCGAGGTTCGCCGCGTAGTTGTCCGCGCCATCGGAGACGGCAATGGCGTCTTCACCCGAGTCCGCAAGTACCTGGAATTCTTCGGAGGCCGTGCCGCCGATCGAACCGGTGTCGGCTTTGACCGGTCGGAACTCGAGACCCATGCGCGTGAACATGCGATTGTAGGCCTCGCGCATCGCATCGTAGCCTTCCTGCAGCGACTCCTGCGTAGCGTGGAAGGAGTACGCATCTTTCATGATGAACTCGCGGCCGCGCATCACGCCAAAGCGAGGACGAATCTCGTCGCGGAACTTCAACTGAATTTGATAGAAGTTCGCCGGCAACTGCCGATAGCTCTTCAATTCTCGACGGGCGAGATCCGTGATCACTTCTTCGTGAGTCGGACCGATAACGAAGTCGCGCTGATGACGATCCTTCAGGCGCAGTAGTTCGGGGCCGTACTGCTCCCAGCGTCCTGATTCCTGCCAGAGCTCCGCGGGTTGCACGGCGGGCATCAGTACCTCGAGTGCGCCGGCGCGATCCATTTCCTCGCGGATGATGTTCTCGACTTTGCGCAGCGTACGCAGTCCGAACGGAGTCCAGGTGTAGATGCCGGCCGCGAGCCGGCGGATCAGCCCCGCACGCAGCATCAGCTGGTGACTGACGACCTCGGCTTCGGACGGGGTTTCCTTGACGGTGTTGATGGGGTATCGGGACCAACGCATGGAGAGCTGCTACTCGGGTGGCGATTCAGGTGCGCCATGTTACGGATGCGGAGATTGTCCCGAAAGGTTTCGACCCCTATGATGAGGTGGTTTTTATCTCGCGGAGCTGTGGCCAGCCTTGAATTCCGACTCGACATCCACCCCACAGCCCCTGCCGCCGGTCCGGCGCGGGGTATTTCTGCTCCCCAACATCCTCACCACCGGGTGTCTTGCCTGCGGTTTCTTCGCTATCGTATCGGCCATCCACGGTGACTTTGCTCGTGCCGGGCAGGCGATTTTCGTCGCCATGGTGTTCGACGGCCTCGATGGTCGTGTTGCACGATGGACCCGCACCGAGAGCGTCTTTGGCAAGGAGTTCGATAGCCTCGCCGATATGGTGTCTTTCGGCGTTGCGCCGGCGCTCGTCGCGTATCAGTGGGGCGTCGCCGCCATCGCCGAGTACGGTAGCGGGTGGGGGCGTTTCGGGTGGATCGCGTCTTTCTTCTACGCTGTCTGCGCTGCGCTGCGATTGGCTCGATTCAACGCGCGCGCCGCAACCGCCGATAAGCGCTATTTCGAGGGTCTGCCGAGCCCATCGGCAGCCGGACTCGTCGCCGCGTTCGTTTGGTTCTCGAGCGAATGGCTGGAGCCGAATCTCGCGGGCCTCGCGCTGTCGTTTGGCGTGTGTGCTCTGGCCGGCGTGCTGATGATCTCGGCGATTCCATATCAGAGCATCAAGCAGATCGACTGGAATGCGCGAGTGAAGTTTTTCTACTTCGTGATCGTGCCGCTGTCGTTAGCGCTCGTCGTGGCAAATCCGCCGCCGATGCTCTTGTTGCTGTTCACTTGTTACGTGTCGCTCGCGCCGTTGATGTGGCTGTGGCGGAAGCTGCGGCGTTCCGTCGGAGCATGATCGACCCGCAGCGTCGCGCCGCGTATCTGGAGGCTCTGGGCATCGATCGATGGGTGGCCCGGCAACCTGCGGCTGCACCGGATCGCGAGGCGATCGCCTCGCTTCCGCCGAATCCCGTTGATGGCGAAAGCCGCTGGAACGAATTGAAGCGCTGCATAGCCGATTGCACGCGTTGCGAATTACATCGCTCGCGCACTCAAACCGTTTTCGGGGTCGGTGATCCGAGGGCGAAGTGGATGGTCGTCGGTGAGGCGCCCGGAGCCGAGGAAGATCGCCAGGGCGAGCCGTTCGTGGGTGCCGCCGGTCAATTACTGAATGCCATGCTGGCCGCCATCGAGTTGCCACGCGAAAGCGTGTTCATTGCCAACGTTCTGAAGTGCCGACCGCCGGAAAATCGCGATCCTCGACCAGATGAGGTGACCGAGTGCTTGCCTTATCTGCATCAGCAAATCGAACAGGTGTCGCCGCGTATTTTGCTGGCGTTCGGTCGCTTCGCCGCCCAGAACCTGCTCGGTACTGATGCCACTCTCGCCAAGCTTCGTGGTGCCGTACATCGTTACGGCCCCAATCAAATTCCCGTGATCGTCACTTACCATCCGGCGTATCTACTGCGAACGCCGGGCGATAAGCGAAAAGCGTGGGAAGATTTGAAATTGGCGCGACGCGTGTTCGCCGAGTTGCCAGCGGAGGCTTGATGTCGAGCCTGCCACGTGAGGTTTTGGAGGCTGCCGCTGCTGCGCCTTTTGTCATCAGGCGCATGGTCGAGGCTGACGTGCCTAAGGTCGCTGAATCGGAGCGACTGGGTTACGCCTTCCCGTGGAGCGAGGGGATCTTTCGCGATTGCATTCGAGCGGGCTATCACTGTCGTGTGATGGAGGTAGACGAGCAGTTCGCGGGCTACGCGGTACTCAGTACGGGTGCCGGCGAAGCGCACGTGCTTAACGTCTGCATCCGACCCGAATACCGTTTTCGTGGGCTGGGTCGTCGCATGATGGAGCACCTGTTCGATGTGGCGCGCGCCTGCGGCACGCAGGATTTATTTCTCGAAGTGCGACCGAGCAATGTGACTGCCGTTCGACTTTACCAGTCGCTTGGTTTGCAGCAGGTCGGGTTACGGCGCGGTTACTATCAAGCCGAACAGGGGCGGGAAGACGCCATCGTGATGCGGCTGTCTTTACAGCCCCGATAGGCGACAATAACCGCCATGAAACTTAGCGACGAAGTCGCGCGGCGTCGTACGTTCGCGATTATCTCTCACCCTGACGCCGGCAAGACGACGCTCACCGAAAAACTGTTGTTGTTCGGCGGTGCCATCCAGTTAGCCGGTACCGTGAAGGGTCGCAAGGCCGCGAGGCACGCGACGTCCGATTGGATGCGGCTTGAGCAGCAGCGCGGTATCTCGGTGACCTCGTCGGTCATGCAGTTTCCGTATAACGACTGCATCGTCAATTTGCTCGATACGCCGGGTCACGAAGACTTTTCTGAGGATACCTATCGTACGTTGACCGCCGTCGACTCGGCCTTGATGGTCATCGACTGCGCCAAGGGTGTCGAAGAACGTACGATCAAGTTGATGGAAGTCTGTCGATTGCGTGACACACCGATCATGACGTTCATCAATAAGCTCGATCGTGAAGGCCGCGCGCCGATCGAGTTGCTCGATGAGATCGAGAAGGTTCTCGGCATTGCGACTGCGCCGATCACCTGGCCGATCGGCATGGGGCGAGATCTCAAGGGGATCTATCACCTCATCGAAGATCGTATCTACGTCTACGAAGCGGGTGAGAAGGGACGTGTGGGCGAGAACATCGTCATCGAGGGCTTACACAGTCCAGCAGGGCGAGAGTTACTCGGTGTCGCTGCGAGTGCTTATGACGACGAGATCGAACTCGTCAAAGGGGCGACTCAAAGCTTCGATATCGATGCCTACCGTGCCGGCAAGCAGACACCGGTATTTTTCGGCTCGGCCATTTCGAATTTCGGCGTTGAGGAGTTGTTGAAAGCGTTCACTCGCGATGCGCCAGGCCCACTACCGCGCGAGACTCGCCAGCGCAGCGTGCAGCCCCAAGAAGAGAAGCTCACCGGATTCGTCTTCAAGATTCAGGCGAACATGGATCCGATGCACCGCGATCGAATCGCGTTTCTGCGCCTTTGTTCGGGCAAATACACCAAAGGCATGAAGATGCACCATGTTCGACTTGGCAAAGATGTCCGAGTCGCTGATGCTTTGACCTTTCTCGCTTCTGATCGGTCAGCCGCTGAGGATGCGTACGCGGGCGATATCATCGGTTTGCATAATCACGGCACGATCAATATCGGCGATTCTTTCACTGAGGGGGAGAAGCTCGGCTTCACGGGTATCCCAAATTTCGCGCCGGAAATGTTTCGGCGCGCCGTACTCAAAGATCCACTCAAGATGAAAGCGCTATCCAAAGGTCTTGGTCAGCTTTGCGAGGAGGGCGCAACCCAGTTGTTTCGTCCGTTACGCAATAACGATCAGATCTTGGGGGCGGTCGGTCAGTTGCAGTTCGAAGTCGTCGCGTTTCGTCTACAGGACGAATATGCGGTGCAATGTGCGTTCGAGCCGATCGGCGTGCAGACGGCGCGCTGGATACAGTGTGATGACGCCAAGAAGCTCGAAGAGTTTCGCCAGAAGGCCTACGATCACCTTGCAGTAGATCACAGCGGGGCACTCGTATATCTTGCTCCCTCGCGGGTCAATCTCGAGCTCACCATCGAGCGTTGGCCTGGTATCGTCTTCCGCGAGACGCGCGAGCAGGCACATTAATCATGACGAGCCCGTACAAGCGCCGCGACACTGTTTCCTGGGCGCTGTACGACTGGGCGAACTCCGCGTTTGCAACCACCGTGCTTGCGGGGTTCTTCCCAGTCTTCTTTCAACAGTTCTGGAGCACGGGAGTCGACCCTACCGTTAGCACCTCCCGCTTGGGTCTCGCCAACGGGATCGCGGGAATCATCGTCGCTTTGCTTGCCCCGATCCTTGGGGCTTTTGCGGATCGAACCGCGGGGCGCAAGGCTCAGCTCGTCTTGTTTAGTTCGATTGGGGTGGCGGGTACCGCTGCGTTGTCCTTCGTTGGGCAGGGCGAGTGGGGTTGGGCCGCCGCCTGTTTCATCGTCGCGGGGATCGGCTTCAACGCGGGTAACATTTTTTACGACGCGCTGTTGCTGGATGTCGCCTCCGAGCGCGAGCTCGATACGGTGTCTGCTTTCGGCTACTCGATGGGTTATCTCGGCGGCGGCCTCTTGTTTGCGTTCAACGTGTTGATGACCCTCAAGCCTGAATGGTTCGGGTTGTCTGGGCCTGCTGAGGCTGTGCAGTGGTCGTTTTTGAGTGTTGCTGTTTGGTGGTTCGTATTCACACTTCCACTCGCTCGTTATGTGCGCGAGAAGCCCGGTCAGAACGCAGCCGAGTCGTTGTGGACTTCATTGATGGCGGGCTTGCGTGAGCTCGGGCAAACCCTGAGACGAATCCGTGCACATCGGGACATCTCGCTGTTCCTGTTGGCTTACTGGCTCTACATCGATGGGGTTCATACCATCTACACCATGGCAGTCGACTATGGCGTTGCGCTCGGCTTGCCCAGCTCAAGTCTGCTCGCCGCCTTATTGCTGACCCAGTTCGTAGCTTTCCCCTCGGCGCTCTTGCTCGGCTGGGTGGGGAATCGGATTGGCCCCAAGCGTGGCATCCTGATTTGCATTGGCGTTTATTTGGCTGCCACGCTTTATGCCTATTTTTTAGATTCCGTCACCGAATTCTTTGCTCTCGCTATCGTGGTGGGTTTGGTTCAAGGCGGCGTGCAGAGTCTGTCGCGCTCGTTCTTCGGCAGATTGATACCCGAAGGCAAGGGTGGTGAGTTTTTCGGCTTCTACAACATGATGGGCAAGTTCGCGAGTTTCATCGGGCCGCTGCTGATAGCGGCGGTGGCTTACGGCACGGGCAACTCTCGTCTCTCCATCACTTCGCTGGTCATTTTGTTTTTGGTGGGTGGGCTCCTCTTGTGGCGAGTCCCCGAGGCACGTAAATCCGCATGAGTAGTCGATTTCCGAAAACCCCCGTCGAAGTCCCGCAGGTTCGAAGTTGGTGGCGCCGGCCCTTTGGAATCTTGGGGCTGTGGCTGATGGGGTGGCGTATCGAAGGCAATTTCCCGAGGACATCCAAGTTCGTCGTGATTGTTGCACCGCATACGTCGAACTGGGATTTCGTCGTGGGCATCCTCACTTACTTCGCGCTGAGTCTCGACGCCAACTGGATGGCCAAGCACACGGCATTGAAGGGGCCGTGGGGGCCGCTCGGTCGCTACCTCGGTGCCGTGGCAGTTGATCGGCGCCAGGCGGGCAACGTTGTTCAGGCCTCGAGCGCCGAGTTCGCTAGGCGAGACAAGATGATGCTGGTCATAGCGCCGGAAGGAACTCGTAGTCCCGTACCCGAGTGGAAGAAGGGGTACCACCACATCGCGCTGGCAGCGGGGGTGCCGATCGTTCCGGTAGCGCTCGATTTTGCACAGCGACGAGTGTTGATCGGTGATGCCCTCATGCCCGGCGCGGATTACGATGCGGATTATTCACGTCTGAAAGCTTTCTTCCGCTCTGAGATGGCGCGCCATCCCGAAAATTTCGGCTAAGGAAAGTCTCGCTCAGAGAAACCGTCGCGACGAATCAGGCTTGAGTCTTCGACGGCAGTGCCGCAGGCACGGTCCAAGTCGCCGGGTCGAGATGGAAGCTGTCGCGCAACAGCACATATAGCAACGGATGCCGTCGCTGCAGTTCCTGCGAGCGCTCGAAGAAAAACTCGGCAGAGACGGCGAGAAACTCCGTGAGGTCTTCAGCGCCGTACGGGTCGAGCAGCGTTTCTTCGCCGCGATCGACCGCGGCGCGTAATTCCTCGAGGCAGGTTTCCAGTGCCGCACGAGCGGCCGGATCACCGCCAGGGCGCGTATGTTCGAGAAAGTGAGTAAATTCGTGGATGACGACGTTGTAGCCGTCTTGGCGTCGTGCGGACTCGAGTACATCCTTCCATGACAAGACGATGCGATCCGCCTCGATGGCCTGACCGGAGAGCGTTTGATAACCCTCCGTGACGACGCCTGTATCTTCGTCTTCTATAGCTTCTTCAACGACAAACTCGTCGCGATGAATCGTGATGCCATGGAGATCGTCAAACGGGTACTCGGCGTTGCCCAGAGTGATCAAGCAGGCTTGAGCGCCGATCAAGACGCGCATCTCTTCGGTGACGACGAGTTCATGCGCACCGGTGAACGGAACCCGCTCAAGGAAATGATCCAATCGTTCGAGCAGGGTGGCTTTCTCTGAGGCTGGGAGTCGCTGCCAAAGGGGCCAGTCGCGCTCGAGCAAGTTTGCCCAGCGCCGTGCTCGCGAGTCTGCGGATTCTCGAGCCTGACCACCGCGCTTCTTGCGCAGATGCCACCAAGCCGCCGCGATGAGGACGAGTAGCAGAATCAGCAGCAGGCGCGCCATTTTCGAGGGGCTCCGCTACTTCAACAGCGCCCGTACTCGCTGTAACTGCGAGTCGATGCTGGCCAGCGTGCTTTCGAAGTCGGCAACCCGGCCTTGCTCTTGTGCCACCACTTCGGGCGGCGCGTTGCGGACGAAGTTTTCGTTGGCGAGCTTGTTGCGCGCCTTCTGAATCTCGTCTCGAGTCTTGGCTGCACGTTTTTCGAGTCGCGTCACTTCCGCCTGCGGATCGATGAGACCTTCCATCGGAACCATCGCGCGCATCTCACCGATAACGGCAAGTGCCGAGGGAGGTGCAATCTCGCCATCGGAGAGTTCGCGCAAAGACTCTAAACCCGCAAGGCGCGCGAGGTAGGATCGTTGGGAGTCGATACGGCGGCGATCGTCCGCATTCGCATTCTCGATGAGCACGGCGAGTTTGCGCGCGGGGCTGATATCCATCTCACCACGAATCTGACGGATCCCGAGGACGAATGACTTGATCCACGTGACGTCGGCCTCGGCATCCGTATCAGCCGCGAATCGGTTGTCTGCTGGCCAACTTGCCGTCATGAGTGTGCCGCCGCGTGTGGTTGCCGTGCCGGCAAGTGGCGCTACTCGCTGCCAGATTTCTTCGGTAATGAAGGGCATCAGCGGATGCAGAGCGCGCAGCAAGGATTCGAGCACCTGGACGAGCGTGCGACGAACTGCTCGTTTGGCAGCCGCGCTGCTCTGGTCTGACTGCAGTATTGGCTTGGCGAGCTCAAGGTACCAATCGCAGAACTCGTACCACGTGAACTCGTAAAGCGCCGAGGCAGCGTAATCGAAACGATAGTCCGCGAAGGCTTGATCAACTTCGCGAAGCGTGTGTCCGAGCCTCGAGACGATCCAGCGATCGACAACACCCGGGCTGATCTCGCCGCTCAAGAGCTCGGGATCGAGCGGCTTGCCCGTCTCGTCCTCGAGCATGAGTAGCACGAAGCGCGACGCGTTCCAGAGCTTATTGCAGAAGTTGCGATAACCACCGACTCGTGCGAGATCGAAACGAATGTCGGCGCTCTGTGTCGCGAGCGAGGCGAAAGTGAAGCGTAGTGCGTCGGTGCCGTGTGACTCGATACCGTCCGGAAACGCTTTGCGGGTGGCTTTCTCGATGGAAGGCGCAAGTCGGGGCTGCATCAGGCCCGTGGTTCGTTTGCGAACCAAGTCCTCGAGTACGATTCCGTCGACGATATCGAGCGGGTCTAGCACGTTGCCCTTAGACTTCGACATCTTCTGACCTTCCGAATCGCGCACGAGGCCGTGCACATACACCTCGCGGAAGGGCACATCACCCATGAACTTCATGCCCATCATGATCATGCGGGCGACCCAGAAGAAGATAATGTCGAACCCGGTGACAAGAACTGAGGTTGGGTAGAAGCGCTGGAGCTCTTGCGTGGACTGAGGCCAACCTAAAGTCGAAAACGGCCACAGTGCCGACGAGAACCACGTATCCAGAACATCCTCGTCTTGCTTCAGGATGAGGTCGGGCGAGAGTGCATGTTTCGCGCGCACTTCGGATTCGGAACGACCGACATAGATGCGTCCCTCAGCGTCGTACCAAGCGGGAATGCGATGTCCCCACCAAAGTTGACGGCTGATACACCAGTCTTTGATGTTGCGCATCCATTCGAAATACGTGCGCGACCAGTTCTCCGGTACGAACTTGATTTTTCCCGAGGTCACCGCTTCCACAGCCGGCTCCGCGAGGGGCGCGATTTTGACGTACCACTGATCCGTCAAATAAGGCTCGATCACCGAACCTGATCGATCACCGCGCGGAACCATCAACTTGTGTTTGTCGATACGCTCGAGCAGGCCTTGTTCGGTCAGCTTTTCGATAATTCGAGCGCGTGCCTCGAAGCGATCGAGACCCTGCAGGTCGGACGGCGCGTTCTCGTTGATTTTGGCGTCGGGTGTAAAGACGTTGATGACAGCGAGATGGTGTCGCTGCCCAACTTCGTTATCGTTGAAGTCGTGGGCAGGCGTGATCTTCACGCAGCCTGAGCCAAACTCAGGATCGACGTAGGTGTCACCGATGATTGGGATCGTTCGATCGGTCAACGGCAGCCGCAATTGTTGGCCGATGAGGTGTCGGTAGCGCCCGTCATCCGGGTGAACGGCAACGGCGGTATCGCCGAGCATCGTTTCAGGGCGCGTCGTTGCAACGATCAGATGGCCGCCACCCTCGGCGAGGGGATAGCGCAGATGCCAAAGGGATCCTTCTTCCTCGCTACTCAAGACTTCGAGGTCGGAAACGGCCGTTTGCAGGACCGGATCCCAATTCACCAAACGCTTGCCGCGATAGATGAGCCCCTCGTCATAGAGGCGCACGAAAACTTCGGTAACGGTCTCGGAGAGACCCTCGTCCATCGTAAAGCGATCGCGTGACCAGTCGACCGAAGCGCCGAGACGACGCATCTGCCTAGCGATCGTGCCACCCGATTCGCCTTTCCATTTCCAGACGCGCTCGATGAAAGCGTCTCGCCCGAGCGCAGCACGGCTTAATCCTTCACCTTCGAGTTGGCGCTCGACCACCATCTGTGTGGCGATACCCGCATGATCGGTGCCTGGCTGCCATAGCGTCGCTTCGCCCCGCATGCGGTGGTAGCGCGTCAGGGCATCCATGATGGTGTCCTGAAACGCATGACCCATATGCAAAGTGCCCGTCACGTTGGGTGGCGGAATGACGATGCAATAGCCGGGGCCATCGCCCGCAGGAGCGAAGAGGCCTGATGATTCCCATCGCTCGTAGATGCGCCGTTCGATGTCAAGCGGCGAGTAGGATTTATCCATCGCAGTAAGTTAGCGGCGTGCGCGGCGCAGCAAGAAGTCCGACAGCAGGGCGACCGGTCGACCGGTGCTGCCCTTGGCAGCGCCACCGACATACGTTGAGCCCGCGATATCCATGTGAGCCCAACGCAGACCTTCGGTGAACTTACCGAGGAAGGCTGCCGCCGTGATGGCACCACCGTCGCGACCTGCGACATTCGCCATATCGGCAAAGTTGCTGCGCAGTTGTTCGCCGTATTCCTCTGTGAGCGGCATCTGCCAGGCTCTATCGTCCGCTCGCACGCCGGACTCGACGAGTTCCGCCGCCAGCTTGTCATCGTTGGTCATGACACCCGTGTGGTGATGACCCAGTGCGATGACGCAAGCGCCCGTGAGCGTTGCGATATCGATGACCGCTTGTGGCTTGAAGCGACGCGAGTAGTGCAGGGCATCGCACAGGATCAACCGTCCCTCGGCATCGGTATTGAGGATTTCAACCGTGAGGCCCGCTGCACTCGTGACGATATCGCCCGGTTTGATCGCTTTGCCACTCGGCATGTTTTCGCAGGTTGGAACGAGGCCGACGACATTCAAGTTGAGACCGAGTTCGGCAACGACCGACATCATGCCGATCACGGTTGCCGCGCCCGACATGTCGAATTTCATCTCGTCCATGGCACCCGGATCTTTGAGCGAGATGCCGCCGGTGTCGAAGGTGATGCCCTTGCCGACGAGCACAACCGGTGCGCGTGCGGCGCGCGGCGCCTTGTATTCGATCACGATGAACTTGGGGGGCTCGTCGCTACCGCGAGTCACGGCCAAGAAGCAGCCCATCTTCTCATCGCGAATCTCCGCTTCATCGAGCACGCGAACTTTGATGCGCTCGTGTTTGGCGGCTAACGCGAGCGCCTGCTCGGCGAGATAGGTGGGTGTACAAACGTTACCCGGCAGATTGGCGAGATCCCGCATCAGCTTGGCTCCGTTAGCGGAGGCGAGGCCATGCGCGATACCGCGTCGCGCCGCGGCGGCTGATGTCGTGCGAACCCCAGCGAACTTGAGGCTCTCGAGTGCGGGAGGCGGCGCCTTCTTGCCCGACTTCAAATCGTTGACGCGATACAGGGCTGCGCGCGCCGTTTCGACTGCTGAGCGACTGTAGAGGTAGTCATCGAGTTCGCGCGTGGCGGGCCGGGTCAGGGCAATCGCGGCAGAGCGCACTCTCGTCTTCGCGAGAGCGGCCACCGCTGCCGCCAGTGCCTTACGCCAGTGCCGACGGGACACTTCCAGCTTGCCTTGACCGACGAGCAACAGTCGCGAGCACTTGAGTCCGCGAAACGCAGGGAGCAGCACGGTCTCGCCGAGCCGTCCGGCAAAGTCACCGTGCGCCAGGTAGCGCATCAGAGCGCCACCGCTCTTTCGATCGACCGCCACGCCGAGCGGCGACAGGGCGCCTGAGTCGTGTACGCCGAGAACTAAGCAATCGACTGCAGTTTGGGCGGGGTTGCTGGTGAGTATGTCGAACTTCATCTGGGGATCTCCAAAGTCGAGTCGGCCGGGTGCAGCCGTGCACCACGAGGCCCTGCAAGTAACGTAACATTCTAGCGTTTTTCTGCGGGGCCTGACCGTGATCCCGACGCTATCGCGCTACATTCTTCGAGAGACCGTCGGCAGTTGGCTGGCGGTAACGGCTGTGTTGACGGTCATCTTGCTGACCAATCAACTCGGCGTCGTCTTGGCGCGCGCGGCAGAGCAAGGCTTTCCGCCGGATGTGGTGCTGACACTGGTCGGTCTCGGGACGGTACAGAACATCTCGGTCCTGCTGCCGATTGGGCTGTTACTGGGTGTGATGCTCGCGCTTGGACGGCTCTATCACGACAGTGAAATGACGGCGATGCAGGCTTGTGGGGTGTCGGGGCGGCACACCTGGCTTCCCGTGTTGTTGATTGCGATCGTCTGCGCCTCTGCGGTCGGCATTCTGACTTCGTTCATCGGGCCGATGGCGATGGCGAAGATCCAGCAAGTTCGCAGCGAGGCGTTGCGAGATGGGGAATTCTCGCCGATCACGGCGGGGCGATTCCGCAGCTTCGGCGGCGGCACGATCGTGCTGTATGCGGAGACTCTGGATGCCAGCGGAATGCTGGGCAGGGTATTCATTCAGCGCGATAACGACGGTCGCCAGGAAATCGTCCTCGCAGATCGAGGTCGACATACGATTTCTACAGATGGTCGCTTGCATTTGTTGACGCTGTATTCCGGCGAGCGCATTGAGGGTATCCCGGGTTCGGCTGAACTTCGGCGCGTGCGTTTCGAGCAAAGCGTGATCCCCGTCCAGATTCCCGAAGCCTTGCTCGCACCGCCTCGGCTAGAAGCACAACCCTTCTTCAAATTGCTGCAATCGAAAGACCGTAACGCGATTGCCGAATGGCAATGGCGTGTTGCCGCCCCGGTGATGGTGTTGGTGCTCGCGATGTTGGCGATACCGCTTGCCCGTCTGCGTCCGAGACAAGGGCGCTACGCTCGAATTTGGCTCGGTGTCGTACTGTATTTCGTCTACTTCAGTCTCATATCGGCCGCTCGTGTTTGGATCGAAAAAGGACTGACGCCCGCGTGGATCGGACTTTGGTGGGTGCATCTGGTGGTCTTGGGCGCCACGTCGCTCGTACTGATGTTGCCGGTGTGGCGTGCGCGTTGGCGGCATCGAGGCGTGGCGGTATGAACCCCTTGCTCGGTGTACTGGATCGGTACGTGATGCGCGCGGTGCTGTCGGGTGTCGCTATGGTTGCCGCCGTTCTCGCCTCGCTCGGGACGTTGTTTCTGGTGATCGGACAGCAGAACGATATTGGTGTCGGCAACTACACGGCCGCTAGCGCAGCCGTATTCGTGCTGCTGAGCTTGCCGCAGCAGATCTGGGATCTTTTGCCCATTAGCGCCTTGATTGGTGCGCTGCTCGGCCTTGGCAATCTCGCTCGGGGCAGCGAGCTGACGGTGATGCGAGCAGCGGGCTGGTCGGTTTGGCGCGTGTCCCGTGGTGTGGCGGCCGCAGGGGTGGTTTTATTGATGGTCGCCATCATCTTGGGTGAATGGCTGGCGCCGCCGATGCAACAGTTGGCCAAGCAGCAAAAGACATTGCAGAAGATGGCAGGTCAGGGCGGCGGGACGCTCGGTGCCACTTGGGTCCGTGATGGGCGACTACTCATCAGCATCGAACGTCGCGGCGGCGGCGATGGTTATGGTGGTGTGGCTTTGTTCGAGTTGGATGAGGGAAATCGGCTGCGGTCGATGGCGCGGGCAACCTCCATCAAGTTCGATCAGGAGGGTCGATGGTTACTAGGTCAGTACGCTGAGACCGCTCTCACGAGCGATACGCTGGTAACAGCGCGCCGAAGCGTCTCTGAGCCTTTCTTGTCCAAACTGAGCGCGGATTTCTTTGGTGATGCAGCCAGTGCGCCGGATCAGATGTCGACGCTCGCGGTCTGGCGGGTTGTCATGCATTTGCGTGCGAATGGTCTTGATGATCGTGAGCCTCTCTTCGCATTCTGGTCGAGGATCGCACGCACAGTGGCTATTTTCTTTGCCCTCATGTTGGCCGTGCCTTTCGTATTTGGGTCCTTGCGTGATTCCGGCTCTGGCGCGAGAGTGGCGATGGGATTCATTCTCGGTATTGGATTTTTCTCTCTGCAGCGAACTCTAGAGAGCGGTGCAATCGTGTTCGGAGGTGCACCGATGTTGCTCGCTTGGGCGCCCACGCTGTTGCTGGCGATCGCCGCCTTGCTGTTGATCATGAGGACACGCTGATTACCATGTCGAACGATGCCATCCCGCCGCCGCTCGTCAAGCGCACGACTCTGATCGTGCGCAATATTGAACGCTCCATCGAGTTCTATCGCGATGTGCTTGGAATGAGCATTTGGTACGACGATGAGATCACCCTCTCGGGTATCGGTCTCGCCGCCGGTTCTAAAGGCGATCGAACACGTCTTGTCATCATGCAGGGGCCTGATCCGGTTCTTGGCATGATCGGGTTGCTGGAGTTCACCGCTCCGCAATTACCTGAGCCCTCGCGGCGCGATCGGCTCGGTATCGGCGATATCGTCTTCGTCATGCAAGGACGCGACCTACAAGGCGTTTTTGAGCGGGCACAACAACGCGGCTATCGTATCCATGCGTCGCCGCATGAGTTCAGTGTCAAGGGTGCAAACGGTCAACAGATTTCCATGACGTCGCTCAGTCTTTGGGATCCGGATGACTATTTCATCGAATACAACCAACGACAGGAGCTTGCGTGAGTTCGGGCAAGGGCAAAGTATTGGTCTGGGACTGGCCCGTGCGAGTCATGCACTGGGGTCTCGTTCTCGCGGTTTTCGGTGCGTGGTTGACTCGCGAGCTGGAGGGCGATTGGTTCGCTTGGCATGTACGGTGTGGTTACGCTGTCATTGTCATCGTCGTCGTTCGTTTCGCATGGGGTTTCGTGGGCACATACCACGCAAAATTCGCGAACTTTATTCGTAGCCCTAAGATCGTCTTGCAAGACCTGCGTGCCTTGCTTGAACGTGATGTGGTCGCCTCAGCGGGGCACACGCCTGCAGGCGGATGGATGATCGTTGCGTTGCTTGGCATGTTGCTGGCGCAAGGTGTGACGGGTCTATTCGCCAATGATCAGGTTTATCAGACCGGCCCGCTTTTCGGCTATGTCACCGGCGAGATTAGCGATCGTTTGACGACACTGCACAAACAAATATTCGACGTGCTGTGGGTCGCTATTTTGATTCACGTCCTGGCCGCTTTCTTCTATCTCGTGTTCAAGCGACGCAACCTGATAGCGCCGATGCTGTTTGGCAAGAAATCGCGTGAGGACGTTCCGATGGGCGAGGAGATTCAGGCTTCACGCGGCATCCTCGCGATCGTGATCTCCATCGTCGTGATTGCCGTCTTGGTCGTGCTAGTGCAGACCGCGCCCGAGGCTTTCCTCTTCGGCTTTTGAGTCAGCGCGGTGCGCCTGGGTGCATTTCCGGGCGCGTGTCACGAAAGGCGGGCAGTGCCGAGAGGTGTGCGCCGATCGCATTTAGGGTCGGAAAATCCTCTGTCGAGCAACCAAAACGCTTGGCGTTGTAGAGCTGAGGTACCAGACACACATCCGCCAGTGTCAGCGATCGCCCGTGAAGATGTTCGCTCGAGCCTTGGCGTCGCGCGCGTTCTTCCAAGGCGATAAAGCCCTCGCGCATCCAGTGGCACACCCAGTCGGTCACACGCGCCTCGTCTGCTTGCCATTGATCGCGAAGATGGCGGGTAACACGCAGATTGTTAAGCGGGTGAATATCGCACGCGATCACCTGCACCAGCGAGCGAACTTCGGCGCGTTCACGTGGTGTCTCGGGTAGCAGCGACGGTTTCGGGTAGCGCTCTTCTAAATACTCAAGAATGGCAATGGATTGACCCACAGACCAACCATCCGCCTCTTGCCATGTTGGCACCAGACCCTGTGGATTCAGATCAAGATAAGTTGGACCGCGTTGCTCGTTGCGAGTCAGATCATGGCTGTGGGATTGCCATTCGATGCCCTTGATCGCGAGGGCAATGCGGACTCGCCAAGACGCGGAACTACGCCAGTAGTCGTGCAGGACGTTCATGTCATTCAGCGAATCGTGAGTTGAATCGAACCAAGTCCGTCGATGCCGGCCTCGAGGCGATCACCCGACACTACGGCGGCCACACCCGCGGGTGTTCCCGTGTAAATCAGATCACCGGCTCGCAACTCGAATAGGCTCGAGAGCTCTGCCAGTATCTCTGCGTTGTTCCAAATCAGATCGCCAAGATCGCCTTGTTGCCGCAGTTCGCCGTTGACACTCAGCCAAATCTTGCCTCGGTTGAGTTCGCCCACCGTGCTACGTGGGTGGATCGGCCCAAGCGTTGCGGACGCATCGAATGCTTTGCCAGTGTCCCAAGGTCGACCGGTTTTCTTAGCCTCGTTTTGCAGATCGCGTCGAGTCCAGTCGATGCCGATGGCATAGCCATAGATGCATTGTGCGGCTGCCGCGACCGAAAGATGGCGACCACCGCTGTGCAGCGCGAGCACGAGTTCGACTTCGTGATGGAAATTCTGAGTGCGAGGCGGATAAGGCACGGGCAGGTCATCGGCGATCAGCGCATCAGCCGGCTTGCAGAAAAAGAAAGGCGGCTCGCGCGTCGGGTCCGAACCCATTTCCTTGGCGTGCTCGGCATAGTTTCGGCCGACGCAATAGATGCGATGTACGGGGAACAGCAGCGTCGCGCCGCTGACTCTTGCAGTGACGGGCGCAAGGGGTTCGAAGGCGAATGAGTTCGACATGGGGATCCCGAGATTGCTGCTTATAATCTGCTCATGAGCATACCTCTGCGCGAATTGCAGTTCGACCTTTTCGATGTGCTGGGTCTTGCGAGCTCGTCCTCGACCCGCGAGACCTTCGATGCCGTGCTCGAGGCCGCCGCGAAATTGGCAGATGAACAATTTGCGCCCCATGCTGCGCTCGCCGACCGGAACGAACCGCGCATCGAGAACGGTCGAGTCGTGCTTCCGGCCGAGCTCACGAAGGCGATGAGAGCCCTGGCTGATGGCGGCTTCTTGGCAACTTCGTTTTCCGAAGAGCATGGCGGTCTCGGTTTGCCATTCACCCTATCGCAAGCCTGTGGCAGTTTATTCGCCGCAGCGAACGTCGGCTTCCATAGTTACGCCATGCTGACCCAAGGCGCCGCCAACTTGTTGGTGCACTTCGGTCGCGACGCACAGCGTCGGCAGTGGGTACCCCGCATGTTGGCAGGTCGAGTCTACGGCACGATGTGTTTGTCGGAGCCACAGGCAGGCTCTTCGCTCGCGGATATCACCACGATCGCGAGCCCTCGAGTAGACGGGCGCTACAGCCTGCGTGGTCGCAAGATGTGGATCTCGGGCGGCGAGCACGAGCTTGGCGAGAATATCGTGCATCTCGTTCTCGCGCGCACGCCCGAGGCGCCGCCTGGTGTGAAAGGGATATCGCTTTTCCTAGTGCCTCGTTATCGCGAAGAGGCGGCTGTCACGTCGAATGGCGTCAGTCTGATTGGTTTGAATCACAAGATGGGTTGGCGTGCTCATGTGAACACGGCGCTCGCTTTTGGCGACACTGAGGAGTGCATCGGCGAACTGGTGGGCGAGTTGCATCAAGGGCTTGCCTATATGTTTCTGATGATGAATGAAGCGCGCGTGTCGGTCGGGTTGTCGGCCGCGGCTCTCGGATTTTCCGGCTATCAATACGCACTGCAGTATGCGCGTGAGCGTCGGCAGGGGCGTTCACTCGCCAATCGCGATCCTCGCTCCCCGCAGATCACATTGATTCAGCATCCCGATGTCCGGCGCATGTTGCTTTCGCAAAAGGCGTGGGTAGAGGGCGCGCTCGATTTGTTGCTGTACTGCGCCCACCTCGTTGACGAGAGTCGTGTCTCAACCGATGCAGCTCATCGTAACGAGGCTGCTTTGTTGCTCGATTTTCTCACGCCGATCGCCAAGAGCTGGCCCGCGGAATACGGTCTAGAGGCGAATAAGTGGGCCATTCAGGTTGCGGGCGGCGCAGGCTACACCCGCGATCTGCCGCTCGAGCGCCTGTATCGCGATAACCGTCTCAATCACATCCACGAGGGTGCTTGGGGTATCCACGGGCTCGATCTGCTCGGTCGAAAAGTGACATTGCAAGGTGGTGCGGCGTTCGATCTTTGGTGTCAAACGATCGAGCGCAGCATCGACGCGGCCTTATCGATAGACGAGTTACGCGCTGATGCCAGTGCGCTGAGGGACATCGTCGCTCTCGCGAGCCAGACCACGCGCCTTGTCACCGAGCGTCAACGTTCGGGCGAGGTTGAGCGTGCTCTGACCAATGCCACGATTTATCTCGACGCGATGGGTACCATCACCGTTGCTTGGCGTTGGCTCGAGCGGGCGCGCGTCGCGATTAAAACGTTGCGTATCGCTTCACTGAGTCAGCAAGAACGGGAATTTCTAGAAGGCAAGGTGCTCGCGGCGCGGCACTTCTTCGCGCAGGATATGTTGCGCGCTCGAGCTCAACTCGGCATCGTCGAGGGCTTCGACGATGCCGTGTTGAGACTGTCGGAATCAGGCTTCTGATCTTTTAGCGCTTACGCTGCTGCAGTTCTTTCAGCAGGTGATCGGCCTTGTAAACTTTGGTCAGCGCCTCGTGCATGATGGCCGGATGCACTGCCGTCGAGCGGTTCTTTTCCGTGTCGAACCAGTACGCGCCCGAGATCGAGTGAATGTTGCCATCGAACATGAGTCCGACCACTTCGCCCTTGGCGTTCAGTAGTGGGCTGCCCGAGTTGCCGCCGACAATGTCGTTGTTTCCCGAGGCATTGAAGCGCGTGGAAAGATCCAATTGATCTTTCACGGCGAGCCAACTGCTCGGAATCGCAAAGGGAGCCTCGCCGGTAGCGCGCTCGAACAAGGTCGCAAGCGTGGTGTAGGGCGGGATGCTCTTGCCGGGCTCGTCCCAGCCCTGCACAGTGCCAAAGTTCAATCGCAGGGTGAACGTGGCGTCGGGGTAAACATTGGTCCCATAGATCGCGAAGCGAGCTTTGGCGATTTTAGCCTCGGCAACGCTGACCGGTGCTTCGACCTCATCTTCATATCGCTTGCGGATTTGACGCGAGCGATCATCGATGTTGCGAGCTAGCACGATCATCGGATCCGTCGAGGCCGCCACCGCAGCCGCGCCACCATTCCACAGGGCGAGGCGCGCAGCAGGGTCTGCTAACGTCGATCCTTCGATCAGTTTGCGAGCCAGGGTGTCGGGCGAGTCTGCGCGGAGCAATTGGCGAACCGTTGCATCGTCTGGACCCAGCCATTCACGCATACGCTCAAGACTGAACGAGAGCGTCAGTTGCTCAAGCTCCGGGTAAACGGGGACGGGCGCCTTCAATTGCTGCTCAATGCGCGGGAGAGCGGCATCCGTGAACTCGCGCAAACGTTCGCTGTTTGGCTTCTCGCGCTCAGCCGTCGCACGCACTAGCGTGCGCGCATAGCGGAACAAGCGACTGTTGAAACCGGCTGCGCCTTCCAGGAAGGTCAATTCGTTCGTGAGACCACGCGCAGTGCGATTGGCTCGCTCGATATCAGCCCAAGGGTCGCCGATGGAGGCCAGTGAGGGTGTGGCAGCCACGCGCTCGCGCAAGGCGGCTTCATCACGCTGCTTCTTCGCCATCAGATTTTCGTCGAGCAACGCATCGAGCAGTTTACGTCGGACCTTGATGCCGTTCTCGAGGCCGCTCAGAGAGTCGTCGACGATACGACGATTAGCCTCGCTGCCTTTGGCGAACTGAATGTAGCGGCCGCGAAGTTCGCTGCTGCGGAGTAACGAGGTTGGCAGATCCGTATCGCGAAGTCGCTGTAGCTGCGATACGGTCAACAGACGATCGGTCGATCCAGGATGGCCCGACACGAGAATCAGCTCACCCGGTTCTGCGCCAGCAAAGTTGATGTTGAGTGGTTGTGCGACTCGTATCGGCTTGCCGTCTTCATAGGCACGCAAGAAGGCCATGTCCAAACACCAACGCGGAAATTGGAAGTTGTCCGGATCACCGCCGAACGCTGCGATGCCCGCTTCGGGCGCGAACACGAGACGGATATCGGTGTATCGCTTGTAGCGATAAAGGAAATATTGGCCGCCGTTGTAAAGCGACACGCTCTGGCATTTCTGTCCGCTCGTCTTTTCGCAATCTTGCTCGAGCGCAGTCAAGGCTCGCTTGCGCGCTTCGTTGGCCGCGCGATCGTCGAGGCCTGTCGATGCAGCTTCTACCTTGGCGGTGACGTTATCCATGCCAACCAGCACATCGGCGATTTGCGTCGGACAGCGCACTTCCTGTTCGCGCTGACGAGCGAGAAATCCATCGTCGAGTAGGCTCTTGTCCTTCGTCGAGTTCTCGGCGAGGCAGGCCGTGATGCAGTGGTGATTGGTCAGAATCAACCCGTCCTGCGACACGAATGAGGCGGTGCACCCCGAGAGTCGGACGGTGGCTTGTCTCACTCGATCGAGCCATGGTTGATCGATGTTGACGCCGTATTTCTCGCGCACGAGGGCGGAGGGGAAATTGTCGTAGGTCCACATGCCTTCATCAGCACGCGCACTGCCGATCACGGCGGCGCAGGCGAGGGCGATCGATAGAAAACGACGCATCAGATAAACCTCGTTTGACGGGGACGAAGGACCCATTACAGCACAAATGCGGATTAAGTCGCTCGATGCCAAGAAATTACAGCCAGACCGATTAAATCGCCGAATTCGTACGGATTCTCGTCGTGACCCGTCAGCGGTCTCACCATGAAATGCACCCCTGTTTTCCCCAATCGAGCGAGCACAGGAGTTTCGTCATGCATCAGTCCCCGCCTCAAATGAAGATCATGGGTCAAGGTATGACCGAGTACATCATCGTCGTCGCATTGATCGCGGTCGCTGCCATCGGTGTTTATTCTGCTTTCGGCGATGTGCTGCGCGGGCAGACCTCGGTGGCTGCCGTTGCTTTGTCTGGTGAGAGTAATACGTCCGGTCGTGCACTCGTCACCGGTGGTCGCAGTAAAGCCAACGAGCAGGCGACGACTAAATCGCTCAAAGACTTCGAAAAATAAGTCCCGAGCCAACCCAATGTTCCGGTCTCGGCGGCAACAAGGGCAATCGCTGCTCGTCCTCGTCGTCTTACTGGCGGCGCTGCTTGGTGCTTTATGGTGGACGGTCGAGGCGGGCTCGGCCGTCAACGAAAAACAACGCCTCGCCAATGCAGCCGATGCCGCTGCATTGAGCGCGGCTGTTTGGCAGGCGCGGGCACTGAACTTCGATGCTTATACCAACCGTGCCATCGTCGCCAACGAAGCTGCGTTTGCGCAGTCTGTGAGTTTGCGATCGTGGTCGTCCTACATGACTCGCTTATTGCCGGGCGCGGCGCTGGTCACCGCGTGGGTTCCCTATCTGAACTCCGCCATGGTGACGTTGCAGCGCTTATGGCATCAACTCGATGCGGTCTTGCAACCGAGTTTGATGGCGCTAGAGACGACGACCAGTCTCGTCACTCATGACATCGCCGCTGCACAACGAGTGATGCATCTGGGCACTGCGCTCGTGGTTCCAGATATCGTCCGTGATTCGATTGAGGCAACAGATCCGCGATATCGCTTATCGACGGCCGGTGAGGCTGCGGTTACCGTTTGGTCGGCCGAGTGGCTGCGTTTCGCATCATTTTACGGCGGATCGTTTCGCTGGCGGCAACGTGACGTCGTGCATCGCTCGCTCGATGGATTCTCTAGTGACCGTCGTTACACCCTCTCACCGGTACTCGGTACCAGCATCGTGCGTCTCGAGAAGCGCGGTGGGACGGAGCTCGTCGATTTCGACACGTGGCGTGGACTCGACACCTTGTCCTTGCATGCGCGTCGCTACGCATTGTTCGGTTCCATCCGTGAACGTACGCCCATCGCATGGGGCGGTGCCGAGTCCGGACGCGCATCGTTCAATCGGGGTGAGCACGGCGACAGTTACCGACGCAATCCACGAGCGAGTCGTTTGGCCGATAGCTCGACTCGGCGCGGGGCGGGTTACCTCGGGTTGCCGTCTGTGTATGACCTGTCCGCAGCGCAACGCGAGCAGTTCGAACCACCGCGAATCTTGGTGAGAGTGGTGCTCGAGGATTCGGCACGTCGCGGTGCTAAGTCTTTGTTGGGGTTTTCGTCGGTGCCGGTTTTATCGGGGGCCGATCAGCAGCTCGATACGGCGGCACCACGCTGGTTCGCGGAAGCGGCGGCGACGACTCCATTTGAACGACCGCACCCTCGACTGGATGGCGCGCATGAGTTACCGAGTTTGTTCAGTCCCTTCTGGCGAGCACGGCTTGTGAATCTGTCGAGTAGCGAAAGGGTTCGCTTGGCGACACTGGATGCGACACCAATATGGCTCGCGGCGGCCACGCCATGAGGAGCCAGCAATCGAAACTACGTGCTTCATGCCGATGGCAGAGCGGCCAAGCGCTGATCGAGTCGCTAATCGCTTTGCTGTGGCTCATTCCGCTCTGGCTTGCATTGCTATTTCTTTCAGACTTACTCGCGGCACAACAGACCGCGATTTCCGCCGTACGACACGCGGTGATGTTGTCGCATCTGAGCGAAGGAAATATCGGCAAACAGGAAATGACCGACATCGCTCAAAATCGGCACTCACGCGAGAGCCTCGATGCGCCTTGGATGCCGAGGTCATTAAGCTTGAAGATGCGCCTGGATCATCCCCAGCCACTTTCATCGCCCAAACAACTTCGTGAGTTAACACAGTCGACCTTAGCACCCGCCCGCCTGATCACAGGTGGCGATTTTCGTCTGCCGACCGAGGACGGCTTCCGAGCTCAGGCGCAATGGTCGTTTCGTCTTCCTGAATTTTTATCGCCCGCCGAGATCAAAGAACCGATCCTGCTGACAGAGCAGCTGTCGGTGCTACAGCACGGTTGGGCATCGCGTAGTGATGATGAAACTCGAACTCGTGTCATTGGTATGACCGTTCAATCTCGCCTGCTTGCTGCGACGAATGTGTTCGATGTGATTCGTCCTGTCATCTCGCTTATCGAGCCTGCATTCGATCGGTTTTGTCCGGGTCGACTCGACGTCGACATCGTCCCCGCCGATCGAACGGTCGGTACGCAGGGTGGCGATGCGAGGGGTCGCTCATGCTGATGCCGAGAACGATGGATGCGTGGCTGCTCGGAACGATTCTCGCCGTCTGCAGTCTCGCCAAGCCGGTGTCAGCGGCCAGCGCAATCGAGCGGGTGGTGGTGAATGGCGTACCTCTGCGCTTGCATTCCAGCACCGAGATCGGTGAGCCCGAGGTTGTTGCCGAGGCGCTCGCTCAACGTTGGGCACAAAGCGGACCGGCCCCACTGACCGTTCGCTTGCGCGATGGTCGAATCATTATCGGTCGACAGCGACATGCGATACACGAGACCGTGAGTCTCCAACGCGGTCGTCACCCAGGAAGTACACGTCTCGACTACGCCATTCGCGATTTGCGTGAACCGATCGACTCGTGGAGCGGATTGCCATTCGTGCCGCCTGCTGACTGGCAGTCCGTGTCACTGGTTCGGCATGGGCGATCACGTGCTGCGCCACTGACAGGTTTGTTTCGCAGCCAGCGATCTGTGGAGCTCACTGTGCGGCAGTTAAGCGAGGCACTGGTGCGTGCTGGCTGGAGCGCACCGCCTCGCGTCGGGGCAGAGCGGGGCGTGATCACCAGCGTTCGTGGCAGCAGACGACTCGAAGCGGCGATCGCAGCGTCGGAGTCGGGCTCGCGCATCGTGATTCAAGTCGGTGGACTGGAGACTTGATATGGGCGGTGTGCGCGAAGGCATCCAAGGTCAGGCCATGGCCGAGTACCTGTGGCTTTGCGTCGTTTTGTTACTGGGGTTGACACTGCCTTGGCTCGAGGGCCGATCGCCCGCCGAAGCACTGCTTGCGGCAATCGTGCATCGCATCGAGCGGTTCATTGGCTGGTTAGCAGTGATTTAACAGCAATCGCGATAACAGGAGTGACGATGTCATGAAGTGGCCGGCAGCGCTCAATACCACGATGATCACCTTCATCGTAGCGGTGATCTTTGCGGGGGTCGCCTTCGTCGGTGCAAAACGCTACTTGGAACAACAGCGCACCGAAATCGAAATCAATTGGCGCGAACGTTACCGACCGACACCGGTCGTCGTCGCTGCCGTGGCGCTGCCTGCCGGCAAAATTTTGAATGTAGACGATCTGGCGAAGCGAGAGATGCCCGCGGCGTACCTGCCAAGCGGAACGCTGCCGGTGGCCGAGCTAGAGAGTGTTCTGGGGCAACAGTTATTGATTCCGTTAGCGGCCGGTGACGCATTGGCGATGGCGCATCTTTCAGGGCACGGCGGACAGGCGTTAGCGAGTCGATTATTGAACGGAACACGAGCCGTCACCGTACCCGTCGATGAGGTTAGCTCGCAAGCGGGCTTGGTGCGGCCGGGTGATCAGGTCGATCTGCTGTTGGCTGAAGAAAAAACCGAGGGTAGCGCACGATGCGTCACGGTGAAGCCCTTGCTCGAGTCGCTCAAGGTATTAGCGACCGGTGCGTACCAGGTCGATCCCTCCCGGGGAGCGGATGAGTTGCTGCAGCGGCGTGCGGAGCTCGGCATCTCCTACTCCACGATGACGCTCGATGTGACGCCAGAACAGGCGCAGACCTTGGCATTGGCGCTTCGAGTCGGCGACTTGATTCCGCTGTTGCGGGGGCAGAGCGATGCAACGCCGGTATCGCTAAAGCCGAGGGTTTCGGGTTCGTCTGAGTGCGAGCCGGTCGAGGCGAAAAAGCCCAGTGCTCGAGCGCGCTCGGCGGCTCCGTTACGAGCAGGTCGCAGTGTTGAGTTATGGGTCGGCGGCGATCGCGAGCTTGCCAAGAGTCAGCACTGGTTTACCGATAAGCCATGAGGCAACCAATCATCTTCTTTTTTGCGCAACAGAGGGGCCTGGTGCAGGGGGCGAACATGATCAAAGAAAGTGGTTTGGATCGGATTCGATTCGCTTGTATTTTGCTGGCTCTTTGGATGGTGTGTGTGAGTCCGCTGCAGGCAGCGCTGCCAACGCGTATCGACCTGTTCGTCGGCGACAGTCGCGTCGTCGATGCCGAGGCCACTCGCATCGCAGTTGGAAATGGCAAAGTGGTCTCGGCGACTTTGGTGAGTGCGGGTCAGTTCGTACTGATAGGGCATGCGCCAGGCGATACCGTTGTACAACTGTGGTTACGAGACGGGACTCAGCGCCGACTCGACGTACGTGTCACGACCATTGATTTGCAGGCGACACTCACTGAAGTTCAAAGACTATTAGGTGACGTACCCGGTGCGAGTGCTCGAATCGCGGGTGGGCGGATACTGCTTGAAGGGGAGATCGTTGATGCACGACCCCGTATGCGCGTATCGGAGGTCGCCAAGCTGTTTCCGGAGATGATCGTCGATCTGACGAGTAAGCCGTCCTCCGAAACGCTCGTTCATGTCGATGTCAAAATCGTCGAATTTCGGCAAGGGCAGTTTCGCGAACTCGGTATTCGCTGGCGTGAGGACATCTCTGGCCCTTCGGCGGGGGTCATCGCGGACTTCGTCACGAATGATCGATTCCGATTCGTGGGTCCCGAGACACCGGCGGGTATCGATGCTTTCGATGCAATTCCGGGACATACCTCCGCCAAGGCTTATTTAGGTATCGCAACCACGCTCGAATCACGCCTGCGGATGCTCGAGCAGTCTGGCGAGGCCTTGACGGTGGCAGAGCCGCGACTGAGTTGTCGCAGCGGAGGGCATGCGCGGTTCGTCGCAGGTGGCGAGATTCCCGTGCCGATCGTGAATTCAGTTGGGTCGACGGACGTCGAGTTCCGTGAGTACGGCGTCATTCTGGACATCAAGCCGCTGGTGGAGACACCCGGGATGGTGATGTTACGTGTCGAGACAGAGATCAGCCAAGTCGACAACGCGCAACGAGTTGCCGGAATTCCTGGTCTGCTCAAACGTCGCTCGACCACGGACATTGATCTCAAGCATGGAGATACGGTGGTCATCGCTGGCTTGATGCAACGGCAGCGTAGTCGCGATTCCGAGGGGCTGCCAGCGGTATCTCGGTTGCCTGCGGTAGGCCGTTTGTTCGGTGTCAAAGGTCAACGGCAGGACGAATCGGAGGTCGTGATTTTTCTGACTCCGCGTCTTGAGTCCGCGAGCACGCGCTCTGGCGATGACGCGGCGCGTCTACGCCGTGCGCAAGAGCGAATCGATTCGCTCGGATCGTCGCCACGTAAGACGCCTGAACGTCCGGCGCCCGTGCGCTCCTCGGAATTGAAAGGAGCTTGAGATGGTCGGACCGCGTGATATCGCGCTGACGCCCGGTACTCATTGGGTCGGACGCGAGAGAGACTGTGCCGTGTGCCTCGACAGCTCGGGTGTGATCGATCGGCATACTCGAGTCGACATGGCGGTCGATGGCAAGTTTGGCGTCGTCGATCTCGGTAGTGCCAGTGGAACTCGGGTGAATGGTGAACGGGTCGTGACTGCGGGACCCCTCGGCCCATGGGACATCGTTCGAGTCGGCGATACGGATCTGCGTTTTTTGCTGGCTCGTGTCGCGCAGACTCATCCGCCAGCAGATGACAAGAAGAGCACCGTGATGGCGAACGGACCCGATTGGTTGGCTGCCGCGGGCCGTTTGCATCAGCGATTGATAGAGCAACTCGATATACGACGACGTGACGTATCGAGCATGTCTGACGAACATTTGCGTGCATTGGCCAAGGATTTGCTCAGTCCTTTAGCTCAAGAAGAGTCACTCGCGTTGGGAGGTGATCCCGACGAGTTGGTTCGCTTCGTGCTAGCGGAGTCCTTGGGGCTCGGACCGCTCGAGACTCTACTAGCCGATGAGCACATCGGCGAAATCATGGTGAACGGACCCGCCAACCTCTTTGTCGAGCGAGCAGGGAAAATCGAGCGCAGTCCACAACGATTCAGCGGAGAGCCTGCGTTGCGAGGCATCATCGATCGAATCGTCACGCCACTCGGTCGTCGAGTGGATGATGCCTCGCCCATGGTGGATGCCCGCTTACCGGACGGTTCGCGAGTCAATGTGATCGTTCATCCGCTGGCCATCCAGGGCACGGCTCTCACTATCCGTCGATTTGGCCGGCGCAGGTTGATGGCGAGTGACCTGGTTGCCAACGGATCTCTCAACGAGGCGATGTTGTCGTTCTTGCGCGTCTGTGTGCAATCGAGACGAAATATTCTCGTGTGCGGCGGCACAGGCTCCGGTAAGACCACGCTGCTGAATGTGCTCTCCAGCCTCATACCATCCGACGAGCGCGTCATCACGATCGAGGATTCGGCAGAGCTTTGTTTTGATCACGCCAATCTTGTCGCGATGGAGACGCGCCCGCGCAATATCGAGGGACGGGGCGAGGTGACCATCCGTGACCTCGTCCGCAATGCATTACGAATGAGGCCTGATCGTATTGTCGTGGGTGAATGTCGTGGCGGCGAAACACTCGACATGCTGCAAGCTATGAACACTGGTCACGATGGGTCGCTCAGCACGGTGCATGCGAATAGTCCGCGAGAATTGCTCTCCCGACTCGAAGTGATGGTGTTGATGTCTGGGGTGGAGTTGCCGGTCAGTGCGATTCGGGAGCAGATCGCCGGTTCCATCCATCTGATCGTTCATCAGGCGCGTCTCTCGAACGGGCGTCGCTGTATTACGCGTATTACCGAAATTACGGGAATCGTGGCCGGCACCATTCAGATGCAGGACCTGTTTCGCTCCGATGCGTCCGGTCAGAGTTTCTATGCCTGCGGCCACGTACCGCAGTTCTACGAAGAGCTCGCACGCGATGGCATTACGTTGGATCTTGGGCTATTTCGCGCGAGCGAATCATAATGACTTCATTGATATCAGACCGTCTCGACGGATGGATCGAGGGTGCCGTTTGGGCGCTGATGATGGGGGCGGTGGCGGCGCTGTGGGCGTTCGTGTTTTCACGTGCCTTGCAGTGGGGCTCTCGTGAACATCGCCACCGTCTTGAGCACCTAACAGAGGTCGAGTTTGCCGAGTTGTTTCTGTTTCTCGACCCCGTCAGGTTTTTGCAATGGAACCTCATGGCGGCGCTCGCGTTGCCTTTGATCACTTTGATCTGGCTAGGGCCACAGTCAGCCGTCATGGTGCTACTGATGGTCATCGTGGCGCCAACGTTGATGTATCGGGTGCTGAAGCATCGACGTCGTCGGGCCTTGGAGCCCCAGTTGGCGGAGGCGGCTAGTGCGATGGCTTCGTCACTGAGATCAGGGTTGGCCTTTGGACAGGCACTGGAGCAAGTCGTGAAGCATCAGCCCGCGCCAATCTCGCAGGAATTCGCCTTGGTGTTGCGAGAGCAGCGACTCGGGGTGCCGCTGGAGAAGGCTTTGCAAGGTTTTGCGTTGCGTGTCGATTTGGCCGATGCCCGGATGCTGGTGACAACGCTCGTCATCGCCCGAGAGTTAGGTGGCGGCCTTGCTGAAGCTTTGGAGCGTTATGCGCGCATGGTGCGGCGGCGGTTGGCTCTCGAGAATCGAATCCGTGCCTTAACGGCACAAGGAAAGCTGCAAGGTTGGATCATGGGAGCGCTCCCGATCGGCTTGGCGCTGGTGCTGTGGTGGTTGAATCCGCGCGAGATGAGTCAGCTGGTCGAATCGCCCGCCGGTTGGGCGGTCATTGCAGTGCTGGTCGTACTGGAGTGGGTCGGCTTTTTGCTCATTCGTCGCATCGTGCAGATTCGGGTGTAGCGCGGTGGTTGCCATGATGAGCGCGGATTTTCTGATCGCCATCTCGATGACGGTGGCGGCATTCGCGGCGGCCTGGCTTTTGGCGCGTGCGCTCGCTTCGATGGCGGCGCGCTGGCGAGATGCCGAGATCTCCTCCAAGCCCGCCAACCCGGTGCCCTGGCTTTGGCGTGTTCTGATGATGCTGAGTGCGCCGCTCGCGGTGTGGCTGGGTCCGCGGCTTTCGCTCGGATTACGTGAGCGTATTCAGCGTGAACTTCGTGTGGCAGAGATTGACGATGGGCTGTTACCTCAGCAATTTCTCGCGATAACCATATCGCTGCCTATCGTCAGCGGAATGACAACGCTACTAATGAGCGGCTCGATATCGACGGCGGTGCTGTCGATCGTGGTCGTCGCCATGCTTCCATGGTGGTGGCTCCGCGATGCGGCAAATCGACAGCGTGTCGAGGTGCTGCGCGAGTTGCCGATGTATCTCGATATGTTGACCTTGGCGCTCGAGGCGGGCGGCGCACTGAGTGTCGCTCTCAAAATCAGCACCGAGCGGGCACCTGATACGTCATTGAAGCGTGCCTTCATGCGGGTGCAAGGCGATTTGCGCGCCGGGCGATCACGGGTGGAGGCGTTGCGGGCCTTGGCTGAACGTCTCGACAGTCCGGCCGTCACAGCCTTGGTGGCTGCGTTGATACAAGCGGATTCCAGTGGCGGGAGTTTGGCCGATGTTCTGCGTGCTCAATCCGAGCAGCGTCTCGATGAGCGTTTTGCGAGAGCCGAGAAGGCTGCGATGGAAGCGCCGGTTAAGATGCTAGGTCCCTTGGTGCTGTGTATTTTCCCGTGCACGTTCATCGTGCTGGCAGCGCCGATCGTACTGCGTTTCATTGATCTCTCACCGTAGAGCCGCATGCGTATGCGCATGTATCCCCGAGTCAGGCGTGCCACGAGCTTCTGGTCGCGTCTTCGTGGTGTGGGATTCGATGTGACGTGGGGCGAGTTCGATGCGTTGTGCTTGCCACGCTGTCGCGCAGTCCACACTGTTGGGCTGTCACGGCCTATCGATATCGCTTTCGTCTCTACTGATGGCGTGATACTTGAGTTGCGCTGCCGTGTTCCGCCGTGGCGGTTCGTGACGACCCTTGATTCCAAGGCGATCGATACATGGGAATTTCCGGCGGGCACGTGTGAACATTACGGTGCGACCCCCGGTATGTTGATCGACGTGCTGCTGCAACCGGGCGGGTCGTAGCGTGCTCGTCAGTCGAATTTGTCGTGGTTCCCATAACAGGGCTCGCCGAGCGAGGCGTCGCCACCTGCGAGATCGCCAAATCGGCGCATCGATGATTGAGTTCACCGTCGTATTTGCGCTGGTGCTGCTGCCGGCGTTGATGTCGGTGTTCGAGTTTGCGCAACTGGCCGTCGCCAGAGCTAATTTACGATACGCCGTGTTCGACACGGTCCGGATGGCCGAGGCGGAACCGTTAACCGATTCAATCGATATGGCCAATTTACGTTGGCGTTTGAGTCGAGCATTGCTTCCGAGCTTGGCGAACGAGACGACTACGGATCCGGCTGCACTGGCAACGGCGGCCGCGTTTGCGGCTCGCATGGATTTGTTGACCGTCGACTATCGCGCCATCGACACGGCGAGTACCAGTGCGGCAGCTCCCCACGCGGCGAGTACGACAACCTTCGGAACGTGGGAACTTGAAGTGCGCTGGTGTCGTGAGTTGTATTTTGCGCCCATCAAATATTGGATCCCGTCGGTGCTTCGATTTAGTTCGACCTCGTGGTTCGACGAGGCCTGCTATGCGCGACAGAGTGTTCCGCTCAAGGCCAAAGCCTATGTGCTCCGAGCGATACCGCCTGCGACTGTAACGTCGCCATCGCCACTGTCGGTACCGCCGTCCCCGTCGACGTGATATCCCGGCGTTGTCGTTCGCTAGCGCTGCTTAGGGCAACGCGTGCGCCGCAGCCAGCTGTTCGGGCGTATCGATATCGACTGCGGCATTCGGGATGTTTATCGAGATCACTCGCTCATCTGACACCAGCAGACTGCCAGCACCACGGTCACCCTCCAGCTCGCCAAGACGCGTGAAGTATTCAGCTGGAAACACGGCAGGCACGCCGACAGTGTCGGCATAGCGCGCGGCGACGGGTGAGACTGGATTGGCACCGGCGGCGTCGAGTAAACGACGATAATCATCGCTACTGACGAGTACTTGATCGGCCAGGGCAATGAGTACGGCTGCGGTAGAACTCGGTAGTGAGCCTATGCCGAGGCGGATCGAACTCGATAGGCCGCGTTGCCACTCTGGATTGATAACGATCTGAACGTCGCATTCGCTCAATGCGTCGCGCAAGCGCTCGGACTCTGAGCCCAAAACGACCGTGACCGTGCCGGCGTCTCGAGTTTGGCGGAGCGCCGCGTGAACCGATTCCACCACATGCCGGACGAGAGGGCGTCCTCGATAATCCGCAAGTCCCTTGGGACTGCCGAAGCGTCGAGCGGCGCCGGCCGCTAGGACGAGAGCATGAACCGTCGCCACGCCAAATTTGCGCTTATGAGCTGACAGGCTTCGCCGGCAGGCGGGGAACTTCGTCGAGCACCCAAGCTTGCGACTCGCGCCGGCCAGGCGAGGGGATCGCAAAGATAACGTCCGCTCGTTCTCGAGCCGCTTGCACCGCCGCCATGTCGATGCGCCAGCCGCGCGCCTCAAATTCGTCGAGTTTGTCACGGTACTGCAGAATCACTTTGTCGGCCGGCATCATCAGTTCTTTGGCACGCGATGGCGGTGTCAATCGCGGCATGACTTCGTTCATCACTTTGATGTCTTGCGATGCGATGAACATGTTGCGCTCATTGATCTTAGTGTCGAGCCACGCGTTAATACGGCGCTTCAGCCAGCCGCCGAGGACGCCCATTTTGCTGTTTTTGAAAAATCCGATGTTGCGCTGATTTAACAAAAAGACGCGTGTCTTGCTGTTGTCGATCGGCGCTTCGAACATGTATTGATGCATCGCCGTCTTGGCGGTGAAACGAATATAAGTCCACATATGGTTGGGTCCATACGTGCCAGAGCCTGCCTCCATTTTGCCGCCTTCCTTGCGGAAGAAGCGCATGATGGGATTTTTCAGCGGCGGTGCATCAAAGGTCGAGAGGAACCCGTCGCCCCACGGATTATTCTGGTGAGGGCGTAGCTCCGTCATTAGATAAGTGTCTTCTCGCTCGCCCTGATAGCCGTGAGTCGGATGGACATATTCATTGTGTGCCGGGTCGAGACCGTTTTCGATCGAGCGCTCATAGTGATAATTGATATCGAACGTGACGAGCGTCGAGCGCCACTCGTCCGTACCGTGTTCCGGGACGGGCATGATGGGCGGACGCTGGTCGGCGGGTAGGTCGCCTAGGAAGGCGAACACGATGCCGTATTTTTCTTCCACCGGGTAGGCGTCGACGCGTGCGCGCGGCGGCGGCTTGGTGGTTTTACCGATCGACGGAATCCGAGTGCAGATCCCATCCCGATTGAAGCGCCACCCATGGTATGGGCACTGCACGGTGCCATCCTCTTTGCACTTTCCACCGGAGAGACTCGCGCCGCGATGGATACAGGTATCGGCCAACACGGCAGGGTTACCTTGTTCGTCACGGAATACTACGAAGTCGTGGGCGAGTAGGCGTACCTTCTGAGGGGTTTTTCCAAGGTCCTCGCTGCGAACGACTGGGTACCAAAAATTAATGTACATGCTTCAACTCCGTACGAACGCGGGTGTTGTACGCGACTCCGGTTGGTCAAGCCTAGTACTCGAGCCCCTAGCTGTCCAACAAATGGACAGGGCGGGTCTATTTGTGAAGGGATGCATTGGCGGCGCGGCCAAACGACGCTACAACAGGGCGAACAATAAAGGCGCGCAAAGGGGGGTGCCGTGACGAATAACACCAGCGGCTTTGAAGGGCGCGAAGAGGTCTTGGGTCAGGCGGTCGCTCTTGCGATCCGTACGCTGAAAGACTCCATGCCTTATCAGCACGAGATGAATGATGCTCTTGT
>JBDKJA010000001.1:0-71378 GCA_039796795.1 Pseudomonadota bacterium | reverse complement strand
GATCCCAAACGACGCGAAGATACCGGCCAGTCCGAATACGGCACCGCGGACATCGCGCGGTGCTTCCTGGCCTAATACCGTCTGACTAGCAATGATGGCGCAAATCTGACCCATGCCAAGCATGATGGCGACCGGGACGATCCATTGACTAGAGGGGTCACCTACAAAGCCACCCGCTAGATAACCGATGCCCGCGATCAACATGGCAATGACGCCGGCCGTAATTCGATTGACGCGATCGAGAAGCAGACCGAAAAAAACGGCAAACACCAGTGCGGAAACATTGGCTATCACGAAAGGTCGGGTCGCGGCCGAAACGGCTTCGCCGACAGTTTGACCATTAGCGATCGCCGTCTGCTGTAACCGAGCACTAAAGAAGGTTCCGATGACGATACGATCGGCAAAAGAAACGAATTGCAGCAAATAAGCAAACCAGATCCTAGGATTCGCGCGGGCAGCGGAGAGCCCGGACCGCAGTAAAATGGTGAGCGGCTCACGCTCACCAATCTCACTCGGCGTGCCTCGACGTAAACCAACCCAGCAGACAAGAGCCGACAATAGGCACAGGGTTGCCGCGAGCCCCAGAGTCACTTGCCCTGCGGTGCTCGCATCCATCCCGCCCGCGGATAAGTGCTGCGGAAACTTACCAAGCACCAGTACCGCGAGCGTAGCGCCAAGTCCCTGACAAAATCCGGTGATGCCGACGAACAATCCTCGCGATTCTTCCTTCGGAGTATCAGCGAGGACGGTCGCCATCATGCAGCCAACGGCTGCAACGCCAACGGCGAAGAACAGTGAGCAAACTAGCAATTGCGGCACCGTTCTCGCCAATGGATACAAGAAAAATCCGGCGGCGAGCCAGAGAAATCCCAGCGTATAAACGGGTCGGCGCCCGATCTTGTCGGATAAAGCGCCGATCGGTGCAACGAGCAATAGAGAGAGTAATTCATTACTGAAACCGAGCAGCCCAAGCACCCGCCCTTGCTCGTCACTCGGCACGTTCAGATTGGCGTTCAGAAGATACGGTTGAATGAAGCTGATGAACGCCAGCATGCCGACGGTGATCATGGCCGCCAGCAAATAGGATCGAGCGTTCCATACACTGTATCCCGATGCGAGAGTCACCGGGCCGAGGCGCTGAGCAAGCGACTCGTCACTCATGCTTGGCGAGCACCCGTCAGACGACTGACGACGACGATCGCGATCATGGACAGCACAAAGCCAGGCACCAGCTCATACAGCTCAAAAATGCCGCCGAGCGAAACGAGCTGCTTCCACACCACCACGGTCACACCACCGACGAGGATGCCGGCGAAAGCACCCGCTCGAGTCATCGCTTTCCAATACAACGAAAGAATAACGACAGGTCCGAAGGCGGCGCCAAAACCCGCCCAAGCCCATGCAACCAAAGACAAGACAGTATTCTCCGGATTTCGTGCGAGCCACATCGCGAGCACTGCGATCATGAGTACAGCAATACGTCCGATCCAAAGTAACTCGAGCCGTGAAGCATCACGACGCCACAGACTTCGATAAAGATCGTTCGCCAGCGCCGACGACGCCACAAGCAGTTGCGCCGACGCGGTACTCATGATGGCAGCCATCACCCCAGCGAGACAGATTCCAGCAAAGACGGGCGGTAGAAATGTCGTCGACATTTCGATGAAGACTTTCTCTGTGTCGGGTCCACTCAACGCGGTTGGCAAGACCAATCTTGCAGTCAACCCAACAACGACTGCGGCAACCAGTACGGTAACGACCCATACCATTGCCACACGTCTCGCGACTGTGATGTGCTCGATTGATCGAGCTGCCATGAAGCGGGCTAAGATATGAGGCTGCCCAAAGTAACCGAGCCCCCACGCCACGAGCGAAGCGATGCCGATCCATCCGAGCTCTGTCCCGCCATCTGCAATGAAAGGATCCAGTAACTGCGCATCGAGCGCATTGAGACGCATGAATGTCGTCTCAATGCCGCCTGCCATCGCGATGCCGAAAATCGCTACCACAAGCAAAGTGAAGAACATCAACGTACCCTGCAGCACGTCGGACCAACTGACGGCGAGAAAGCCACCTAGAAAGGTGTATGCGAGCATGACTGCCGTTCCCCACAACATCGCTTCAAAATACGCAATGCCGAAGAGCGCTTCGAAGAGCCTTCCCGCAGCAACAAATCCCGAACTCGTATAAAAAATAAAGAACAATAGGATGACGATAGCGGAGAGCGTGCGCAGGCCACGACTGCGATCGGCGAATCGATATTCGAGATAATCGGGCAGCGTCAGAGCATTGCCGAATCGCTCGGTGGCGTCACGTAGCGCTGCCGCAATGAACCGCCAATTCAGCCAAGTTCCAGCGATGAGCCCTAATAGCAACCAAATCGAATCGAATCCCGAGGCATAAGCGAGCCCTGGCAAACCCATCAACAACCAGCCACTCATGTCAGTGGCCTGCGCGCTTAATGCTGTCACCCAACTGCCGAGACTACGGCCACCGAGGATGAAGTCGTCCAAACTTCGTGTGCGGCGCCACGCGATGCCACCGAGCACGAGGCAAACGGCCATGTACAACGCCATGGTCAACATCGTTAACGTTGAATCTGTCACGGCAAGCTCTCCAAAAATTGGTCGATTGCAGTACGACTCAGAGGCTCATCCAGCGTGGGGGCGTGGCCGCGATTGGAGATCACGACGGTCTCCATCATCGGATGACACTGCTGCATTTTCGACACGGTCGTCGCCGCCAACAAATCTGACAACTCGCCACGAAGCGTCAACATGGGTAATTGCTTTACAGAGTTGAACGCCTGCCAAAAGTCGGGCGCTGGCCCTACGTTCTCGCGTAGAGCAGCAGCGATTTGCGGATCCATATCTCGTGCGATCAGTCCGTCCTCTCGCTCGCGATAGACTTTCTTGGCAAAGCTCAACCAGTCTTCCATCGTGAAGTCCGGCATCACAGCGGCGTGCGCTTCCCTTGCGGCCAACGCCGCCTCATTCCAGCTTTTGACCGGTTCAGATTGGCCCACCGAATTGGCAATACGACTCAATCCTCGCGGATCGAGATCCGGACCGATATCGTTGAGAACGAGACCAGCCAGTCTCCCTGGATACGTGGCGCCGAAGAACATACCGACGAGCCCACCGAGCGACGTACCGATGACGATCACTCGCGGAATCTGCAGAGCATCAAGCACTGCCAGTACATCCGACACGTAAATATCGAGGCGATATCGATGCCAGTCGGGATCGTAGTCTGATAATCCGCGTCCTCGAAAATCGAGCGCGAGAACTCGGCGCTGGACGGAAAGATGCAGTGCCAGTTCGTGAAAATCGCGTCCATTGCGCGTCAGACCCGGCAGACACAGGATCGGCACTCGGGACGTTGTATTCGAGTAGTCTCGATAGTGCAGCGTCAATCCGTCAGCGACGCCCACTCGATGATCACGGACGGTCGAATCGCTCACTTGGCGAAAAGTCGTGACGGATCCTTAAACGCTTTGAACTCGAGCGCATTTCCCGAAGGGTCGTACAGGAAGAACGTCGCTTGCTCACCGACCTCACCCGCGAAGCGAATACCCGGCTCGATCACGAATTCGACTCCCGCTTGGCGGAGACGAGTCGAAAGGGCGTGCCATTGATCCCACGACAACACCACCCCGAAATGCGGTACTGGAACATCTTTTCCATCGACCTTGTTGGTGTGCGCTGCCTTTGAGAATGCCTGCTTAGCGGGATCGTGATGAGCGACTAACTGATGGCCGAAAAAATCGAAGTCGACCCACTCGACGTCAGATCTGCCCTCGGCGCAACCAAATAAATCACCATAAAAGCCACGTGCAGCTTCGATGTCATGAACCGGAATGGCCAGATGAAAAGGCGACAGCATCACGTTCTCCGCTTAAGGATGCGAGGTAACAGTTTTTGAAATCGCTGGGGCATGGCGCGTTTCAGACGCCATAGCCACTGATAGCGACCTGGATAAACAAAATGAGTAGACCCGCGAGCTGCCGCCCAAAGCATCTCTTCGGCAACCTGCTCCGCGGCGAGATTAGACGTGTCGATCAAACGACGGGCAGCTTGCAGAGTACGCTCGGGGCCGCGAGCTGACTCCATCAGTCGAGTCTGGAAAAATCCTGGCATAGCCGCAACGACATGAACGCCGTAATTGGCATACTCCTGCATAAGTGATTCACTGAGTGCCACCACCGCCGCCTTGGACGTGTTGTAAATCGACATTTGAGTGCCCGTGCAGAAGCTCGCGGCACTCGCAATGTTGATGATGATGCCACCCTGACCGCGCGCCATCCTCTGAATGACCGCGCGACTGGCGTTGACGACGCCTAGCAGATTGATATCGAGCACCCAGCGCCAATCATCGGTCGTCGTGGCATGAAAGGGTCCGGCAGCAGCCACACCGGCGCAATGTATGGCGAGATCAATCCCGCCCGCTTGCTCACAAGCAGAACCGACAACAGCCTCGATTGCATCGGCATCACGAACGTCGCAAACATAGGAGGCGACGCTCGCTCCGTCACGCGCAAAGCTTTGCGTAACGAGCTCGAGCCTGACGCTGTCTGCATCGGTCAAAAAAAGATGCCAGCCCTCGCGGGCCAGGATCTCGGCGCAGGCGAGCCCGAGTCCGCTGGCAGCACCCGTGATGAAGGCTCGTTTTCGCGGAAATCGCTGCGATAGATTATGTGTGGCCGAGGTCATGGCGCTAGGTTACTACCATTGACAGCCAGACGCAGCGATTGGCGCAGTGCGCTAGCCGCGGCGATGATTTCGCCTCGGCGTCCATCGGTAAGTCGGGTGAGATTACGAACTTGCATCACCATACGGGGGTTACGAGACAACTCGCTCTCATGGCGGATCAGAAAATCCCAATAGAGCGTGGTGAAGGGACACGCCGTCTTTCCGGTAGCCTCGGCGGGCTGGTATCGACACTGGCCGCAGTAATTACTCATCTTGTCGATATAGCGCCCGGAGGCGATATACGGCTTCGAGGCCATGACGCCGCCGTCGGCGTACTGAGACATACCTAGCGTGTTGGGTAATTCGACCCACTCCACCGCATCGACGTAGACCGCAAGATACCAAGCGTGAACCTCTTTCGGGTCAACCCCCAACAGCAGACAAAAAAGTCCGGTCACCATTAATCGCTGGATGTGGTGGGCATAACCGAGCTCAAGAGTCTGCCCGATCGATTCGGAGAGACATCGCATGTCAGTTTCGGCTGTCCAAAAAAAGCTCGGCAACGGCTCACTCGCTCGCATCGCATTACGCTCGAAGTATCCGGGCATGAGATGCCAATAAACGCCGCGCACATACTCTCGCCAACCGAGAATCTGACGAATAAACCCTTCGGTCGCTGCTAATGGCGCCCGCCCTGATCGGTAAGCAAATTCCGCAGCTTTGATCACCTCGAGAGGATTGAGCAACTTCAAATTGAGCGCTGCAGAAATTCGAGAGTGATAGAGCCAAGGCTCGCGAGTCCACATCGCGTCCTGATAGTCGCCAAACTTGACGAGTCTTTGATCTATAAAATCTTTTAAGGCAATCAGCGCGTCACGACGAGTGACAGGCCAATCGAAATCATCGAGTTTGCCAACATGATTTGGAAATACTCGCTTTACCTCGTCGATCACTTCTAACGTTACCGAGTCCGGCAAGAAGCGCGTAGGCGAAGGAAGGTCAATGGGGCCGGCTTTTCCAAAGCTGCCGCGATTCTCGGCGTCGTAATTCCACTCGCCCCCCTCAGGCTTCCCCTCGTCGTCAAGCAGTACCTGATGCTTTCTTCGCATCTCACGATAAAAGAACTCCATGCGAAGTTGCTTTCGACCGCGTGCGTGCGCGGCAAACTCGAGATGTGAGCACAAAAAATGATGATCAGCTCGCTCATCCAGTGGCACTCGGTGCTCAGCCAATGCCGCCCTCAAGCTTTCCCTAATCGACCATTCACCCGGTTCGACCATCACTACCTTCTTTGGCTGATGTCGATGCAGTGCGCTCGTCAACGCAGCCGCGAACGAGGACTCACCATGAGACAGCTCTCGGTAGTCGACTTCGAATCCATCGCTCCGTAAAGCGTCGCGAAAGTGCCTCATGGCCGCGAGGAATATGACGATCCGAGGTAGGCTGACAGGCACCTTGAGCGACTCTTCGGCGACCTCCGCCATGAAAATGAGATCAGTCCTGGGATCAAACTCCTCGAAAACAGCGGACTGTCGGTCGAGCTGGTCACCCAAAATGACAACCAAATGACGAACTGGACGATGAATCGATTGCTTAGGCATCCCGACATCTTAAGATGTCGGACATGAGCTGGGATATCGAAACGCCACGCCTCACGCTACGCGAGTTCGTCGAAGACGATGCGCCCATGGTGCTCGAATTACTCAACGAACCGTCTTTCCACGAATTCATCGGCGATCGCGGAGTCAGAACGATTGAGGATGCTCGTCGCTACCTTCGCGAAGGACCTATCGCCAGCTATGCCGAGCATGGACACGGCCTACTGTGGATGGGATTGAGGCGAGATGGCGCCGAGCCTGTCGCGATCGGGATGTGCGGGCTCGTTCAGCGACCGTCGTTGCCGCGCCCGGATATCGGCTTCGCGGTCTCACCAACCTACTGGGGATCGGGCTACACCACCGAAGGCGCAAAGGCGGTGTTGGCGAGGGGAAGGCGTGTGGTGGATTTGACCGAGGTTTACGGTATCACGCTGCCGCACAATGTGCGCTCGATCCGGGTCTTGGAAAAACTCGGCCTACGTTTCGTCGAAGAGAAATCCTTGACTGACGAAGCACCGCCAGTACGTATTTTCCGCGGTATCGTGGCATGACTCACACCACCGGGTCAGATGCCGAGCTAGAATGCGCGCATGAACACCTCCTCCCGATATCACAGTGTGTCGATCGCACTGCACTGGTTCATGCTGGTGCTAATCGCGACTGTCTATTGTTTGATGGAGTTTCGCGATATCTATCCGCGCGGCAGCGAGCCTCGCGAGATGATGAAGACGTGGCACTACATGCTCGGTCTGAGCGTGTGCGCTCTTGTGCTCCTACGATTGGCGCTTCGCGCCGCGTTCAAGGCGCCTCCTATTTCGCCCACTCCACCCGCATGGCAAACGGGACTGTCGCACGCGCTGCACGCGGCGCTATATCTCCTGATGATTGGTATGCCGCTTGGTGGCTGGCTACTGCTGAGCGCAGAGGGCTCGAACATTCCGTTCTTTGGTGTCGCATTGCCACCGCTGGTGGCGCCGAGCGAAGTGCTGGCAGAGACAATCGAAGAAATCCACGAGACCGGCTCTAAAGTCGGCTACGCTTTGATTGCCATACACACGATCGCCGGTCTGGTACACCATTACGTCTTTCGGGATAACGCGCTACAGCGCATGTCGCCATTCCCGTCGGAGAAAAATTTGTGATCGAAAAAAGTCTCGAAAAGCTGATTTTTGCTTGCCGTTGGCTGCTGGCGCCACTCTATCTTGGTTTGTCGCTCGCGCTGATCGCGCTTGGCGTTAAATTCTTCCAAGAAGCACTACACGTGATTTTGGAAGTAGGGTCGATGCCCGAGGATCAGCTCGTGCTGATCGTGCTGACGTTGATTGACATCGTTCTGGTCGGCAGTCTGATCGTGATGGTGATGTTCTCGGGTTACGAGAACTTCGTGTCACGATTGGATGTTGCGCAGGAGGGTGAAAAGCTCGGCTGGTTAGGTAAGCTGGATGCAGGGACTTTGAAGCTCAAAGTGGCGGCATCGATCGTGGCAATCTCGTCAATCCACCTTTTGAAGGTGTTCATGGATGCCAAGACCATTCCGAACGACAAAATCTTCTGGTACGTCATGCTGCACCTGACCTTCGTAGTCTCGGCATTGCTGCTCGGCGTGCTAGATAGAATGTCTTTCGCGGGACATCGCGATCACACTGAGACGAAGTGATTACCCTCGCTGATACTGCGTATGGCGATATGGCGAATCAGGGTGTGCGCGGCTGAGCTCTGACCCAAATCGCATAGACCAACAACACCACATTGGCACCGGCCATGATGATGAACGGCGCGCCTGGGCGCCAAGCATCGAATGCAATGCCACCGATCTTAGAGATCGCCAAAATGCCAAGAGCGCCGAAAAAACCAACCATGCCAATGACGGCACCGCGAATGGCCCCCGGAGCCTCCTGAGCGATTAACACCTGTGAGGCAAGAATGCCGCTCGCCTGACCGATACCGAGTAATGTAGCTGCACCAAAAGCAGCAGCCCCTACGGCGGGATCTGGAGTCAGCCCCATCCAGCCGTATCCCGCCACTGAAAGCACGGTGGCCATAATGACCAAGGTGACGCGATCCACCTTGTCGGCAAGCCAACCAAAAAGTGGCGCCCACAGCATCGCACTACCCTGGACGATTCCAAAAAGAGCGCCTTGTCTCGACGTTGCTTCGGCAGCCGTCGCACCATCTGCCAATGCTGCGGACTGAACCCAGAGTGAGAGAAATAAGGCGACGATGACAAGATCGGCACGCGCAGCAAATGAAGCCGCATAGGCCAATGCGATCCGTGGTCGCTTGCCGGCATTCAACCCTTGACGCAGTAATGCGAACAAGGGCAAACGCTCTGTCACCTGTTCTGGTCGGCCGGGCTTCAAACCCAGCATGATCAGTGCGCTGATGACGCAAACAGCCGCGATTGTCAGGTATGCAAATCGCCCTGCCTCTGTCTCGGTCGCCCCGAAGCCTTGATATAAAGATGGCAGCCGCGTGAGTACAGCAAAGAACAGCAAAGCACCGACGGCATTCAAGAAGAAAGAGATTCCCGTCAATTTGCCGCGATCAGCATCGATTGGATAATCGGCGAGCACCGTTGCCAACATGCCGCCCAGCGCCGCAATACCCACGGCATAGATCAATCGATAGATAAGCAGTTGCCCAACATCATCTGCGAAGGGATACGCGGCATAGGCAAGACCGGTGATCAAAAATCCGACGATATAAACGATGCGTCGTCCAACACGATCGGACCATGCTCCAAATAGACCAACGAACATCAGGGTGACTATTTCCTGCCAGAACTGCAGATCACCCGAGACAACACCCCTCTCGCCAGGCGGCACGCCGATATTGACTTCAAGAAGGTACGGTTGCAGTGCTGTGGCGTAAGTGAAAATGCCGATGCTGACAAAGGCAGCCCAAAGATAAGCCGCGACATGTCCACGGGTGACTCCGGGCATCAAACGCACAGGTCCGAACTTATTCATGAGCACCCTCAGCCGAATAAAATGGATTGGGGATATCGAGCATGCAATTGCTTGTCGACACCATGCCAGCGCCCCGTCGGCAATATAACGAAGGGCAAAAACATTAAGCCTAAGATGATCAGTGAGGCATCGTAATAGCCACCGATCGCAAAGGCGAACATCATGGCCATCGCACCGACGGCCGCCCCTCTCGTGATACATCCAAACAATAAGCCTGCAGCAATGAGTGTTTCGCCCCAACATACGAGCCATGCCAACGGCACGTAATGCGGGATGCCGATGTTTTCGATAAACCATGCACCGAATGACTCAGGATCGATCTCTTCTATTCGCTGCAGGAAAACACTCTTCAAATAATCACTCGTGATGTAGCCCTGCTTCCATTTATTGACAGCCGCACCGGCAAAAAAAATCGCAAGGAGATATCGCAAGCCTAATAGCGCCGCCCTCATGGCGTACCACCGGTCGGCAGCGGTTTATTCAAGAGCGAGCGTAGCCATCGATAGCCATCGCGACGAACCAGCGCGCGACATTGACCAGCCGACTCACCGGCGACGATCCAGTTGCCGTCGCGCATGTCGATCGTCGAATCTGGCAACATGATGAGCCCAGTGACCATATCGACTTTAGCGACAGAGTCGGACACGAGGACCCGAGGCGCACCATTGTCCTCTACGTATATCGTCAATGGCCTGCGATCGCTTGTCTTGCGAGACGCCCATTGGATCAAGTAATCCCAAATCGTGGCGATTTGGGCGAAGAAAGATTTCTCGCGCAGTCGGTAAAGCGTGAAGCCGGCGCTCGCGGACTGCCCAGTGGCGGTGCACTGTAGGAAGTCGTCACACGTTGTGCACAAAAGATTGATTTTGATTTGCAGCCGCTCCGTTGGAATCGGCTGCGACTTCGGTGCGCAGCCAAGCGACAACAGCAACATCAAAGCCAAAAAGGCCGTCGCCCATGTTTTTTTGACCGCACTTTCCATGACGCCATTGCGCGCATGGGGAATTTGCAAGTCAATGTATAGCGCGCGCAGCGTGTACCTTGCGGACAGCTGCTTGGCCAGCGCTAGCGCATCGTGACGAACTCCTCGGCGCTGGTGGGGTGGATGGCTACCGTGTCGTCAAAATCGCGCTTGGTCGCACCCATCCTAAGGGCGACGGCGAAGCCCTGCAGCATTTCATCCGCGCCAGCCCCGATCACGTGACAACCGACAATTCGTTCAGTGGCTCCAACGGTGACGAGCTTCATCTCGGCTCGCGGCTTGCGCGGCGTCAGCGCGTGATACATCGGCACGAAACCGGAGGTGTATACCTTGACTTCCTGCTTGCCGTAGCGATCGATCGCTTCGTGTTCGCTTAGACCAACGGTGCCGATAGGGGGATGACTAAATACCACTGTCGGAATGTTGCTGTAGTCGAGATGACGTCCCTCCATCCCACCCCAAAGACGGTCGGCGAGACGCCGACCCGCGGCAATCGCCACGGGCGTCAATTGAGCCTGCCCGGTCACATCACCGATCGCAAACACGTCTTTGACGGGCGTTTCTTGATAGCGATCGACTGGAATGAAGCCTCGACTATCCAAACGGATGCCCGCTCTATCGAGCGCGAGACTATCGACCATCGGTTCGCGTCCGATCGCCCAAATCACCGTATCGAAAGGACCCGACTGACGACCATCATCGAAAAGTAAACGAAGTGTCCCGTCGACATCGCGTTCGAGCGCCCGCGGAGCGGCATGATCGATAAGAGCGAGACCCTCCTCACGCATGATCTTCATCAGCGCATCCGACAACATCGAATCGAAGTGTCGAAGAACGCGATCACGACGAAATGCCAGAGTGACCTTGCTGCCTAGAGAATGCAGTACACCCGCCAGCTCGACGGCAATATAGCCGCTACCGACGACAGCCGTGCGGGCAGGCAGACTCTCTAACGCGAAGAAGCCATCCGAGTTGATTCCATATTCGCTGCCGGGGATCGACGGCATCATCGGGCGACCGCCCGTGGCAATCACGACTCTCGATGCTTCGAACACCTCCTCGCCGATCCTCACTTCGTTCGATGAGACGAAGGAGGCTACTCCTCGAATCAGGTGAATATTCTTGGCGGCGAGGTTTCGCTCGTAAATCCCGTTGAGCCTTGCAATGTAGGCATCGCGGGCATGACGCAGTGCAGACCAATCGTGACCTCGATATTCGAGATCGAATCCGTAATGAGGTGCATCGGCAGCCGCTTCGGCAATGTGCGCGGCATTCCACATCACCTTCTTGGGTACGCAACCGACATTGACACAGGTGCCACCCAAACGCGCTGACTCGGCCAGTAGCACCTTGGCGCCATACTGGGCGGCGCGTTGTGCGCAGGCCAAGCCACCACTACCGCCACCGATGACGATTAAGTCGAATTTTTCATTACTCATAGTCGCTATCGTACACAGGTCGTTTAACCTAGGCAGATGCCTAACCTCACCATCGCCACCTGGAACGTCAACTCGCTGCGAGTTCGATTACCGCAGCTCGCCACATGGGTCGCCGATAGCAAGCCGGACATCATTGCCCTGCAGGAAACGAAGCTTCCAGATTCAGACTTTCCGGTGGCGGATATCGAGGCGCTGGGCTATCAATGCGCTTACAGCGGACAGCGAACCTATAACGGAGTCGCCGTGCTGTCGCGCCAGCCGATCGACGTTGTTGCCACCGGCATTCCTGGCTTCGACGACGAACAAAAGCGGGTACTCGCAGTTCGTACGGCTGGGATGGTCGTCGTTGATCTATACGTTCCCAATGGACAAGAGCCGGGCTCTGATAAGTACGCTTATAAGCTGCGCTGGCTCGATGCACTGCAACAATGGCTAGAGTCACTACTGACGCTCGAGAAGCATCTGGTGGTCTTGGGTGACTTCAACATCGCACCAGAAGATCGTGATGTACACGATCCGGCTGCCTGGGTCGGGCACGTGCATGTCAGCGAACCAGAACGCGACGCGTATCGTCGATTGCTACAAGCGGGATTGGTCGATGTCTTTCGTCAGTTCGATCAGCCAGAGAAATCGTACAGTTGGTGGGATTACCGAGCAGCAGGCTTTCGCCGCAACGCTGGGCTTCGTATTGATCTGATCTTAGCTTCGAGCTCGTTGGCAACTCAGTGTGTCGCCGCGCGTATCGACAAAGAACCGCGTCGTGCCGACAGGCCGTCAGATCACACGCCTGTACTGGCGGAGTTCAAAATTTAGCGACGCTCATCCCCGATCGGGCGCGTCCACATCGTCGACATAACGCGAATGTAAGGAGTCGACATTCGCGATCAGCCACTCAACACCATCGACATCAGCGGATCGCCATGCTTCGCATAGCACAGATGGCGTCAGCGCTTGTAACGCCGACATCGACACCGGCGCGTAACTCAGGTGCCAAGGCTCCGGGCTGACGCCCGCGCGCTCAGTGACATAGGGTCGGAAAAAGCCGAAGCGCGCCATGTTCTCCGATAACCATGTATGCAATCGCGCATGTGGACCGTTATCGCGGTAAGCCTCGGGCACGAGCTCGACCACGGCGTCTGCTGCCAGAGCGGCTCGATCAATCACGTCGATGTCGCTACCCCAATGATGCCGACTCGCGCCAGGCATCGCAGACCAACACAAGATCGCCTCAACACGATCGGCGACTGGCCAAGCTGTGATATCGAGTGCCCGACCTTGCCGATCGAGCACAGGTCGTTGTCCTCGATACTTACCGTTCCAGATGGATTTCTGCCTGTCGAAGTCTCGAAAAGACGAAACAGCGACTAAGTCATATCCTTCTGCCCTAGCCGCGTTGCGCAGATCGAGATAAGGCTGCACCGCTTCGCGATGCAGTACGCAACCACCCTGGTCGAGTTCGATCACATGAGAGCGCGCTCGCCCAGTCAATTCGTCGACTTTCATGAGTCGCGAGTCTGTGCGAGTACAGAGTCGAATGCGCGCTCGAAAACGGCGACGGGCTGCGCGCCTGAAAAACCGGTGCGTCGATCGAAAATGAAAGTCGGTACGCCAGACACATTCCAGCGAGCGGCTAGCGCTTCGAGCGCCTGCACTTCGGCGTGCAAAGTTGCATCATCAAGCACGGGCATGACGACCGAACTATCGAGACCGAGTCTTTCCGCTAACGCCGCGAGACAGTGCGGGTCGCCAATATCCAAACCTTCGCTGAAGTAAGCCTCGAACAAAAGCCGAGCGGCACGAGTCTGTAGAGCAGGATTCTCGCGACGAACGTAGGCCAACAAAACATGAGCCCGTCGAGTATTCGGCATACGTTGAATGCCACTGAAATCGAATCGAATGCCTTCCTGCTCGCCGATCTCCTTTAGTTGCCTCTGGGCATCGGCAAATCGGTTCACGTCGCCGAAACGCTCGCGCAGATAGTCCGCACGCGGCCGACCTTCCGTCGGCATGGCGGGATTTAACTCGAAAGGCAGCCAGATGACCTCTGCTGTCATCTCGGGCCGCTTAGCCAATGCCGCCGCAAGACGACTTTGCCCGACGAAACACCAAGGACAGACGATGTCGGAGAAAATTTCGATTCGCACGGCGACGAGCATACACAAGCACTCGCGTAGAATCGCGCCCGTGATTCACTTGCGAAACATTCGGCTCCGGCGCGGTCCCGAGCCTCTCCTCGACTCCGCCACAGCCAGCATTCTGCGCGGCGAGAAAGTCGGTATCGTCGGCCGTAACGGTAGCGGTAAATCGTCCTTGCTCGCGCTGATCAAGGGTGAACTGACTCCCGATCAGGGTGATCTCGAGATCCCGGGTGGCTTGACCTTCGCGTCGGTCATCCAAGAGTTACCCGACTCGGATCGCGCCGTGATCGAGCATGTCATCGACGGCGATATCGCCTTGCGTCGATGCGAGCAAATTCTCGCCGAGGCAGAGCGTCGCGAAGACGGGATTCAGCACGCTCAAGCTTTGGCAGATTTCGATCAACTCGGCGGATACACCGCGCGCAGTCGAGCGGCCGCTCTGCTGGACGGACTCGGATTCGATCCGAAACGTATCGATCAGCCGATCAAAGAGTTTTCGGGCGGACTGCGCATGCGAGCGAATCTCGCCAAGGCGCTGATGTGCCCATCCGATGTTTTGCTCCTCGACGAGCCGACCAACCACTTGGACCTCGATGCCGTGCTCTGGCTGGAGCGCTGGCTACAGAGTTATCCGGGTACGCTTATGCTGGTGTCGCACGATCGAGACTTCCTGGATGCCGTGATCAACCGCGTGCTGCATGTTAGTTTGGGCTCACTCACGGCTTACAGCGGTAACTTCTCGGAGTTCGAGACACAACGCGCCGCACGGCTCGCACAACAGCAAGCGCAGAACGAGAAAATCCGGCGAGAAGCCGAACATGTTCGCAGCTTCGTCGAGCGCTTCCGCGCAAAAGCGAGCAAAGCAAGGCAAGCACAAAGTCGCTTGAAATGGCTGGAAAGACTGCCGACGCTCGTGACCCAGCGCGTCGAACATACATTCGACTGGCAGTTTTTAGAGCCACGCAAGCTACCCGTACCGCTCGTGTCACTCGATCGCATCACAGCTGGCTACGGCGAGCAGATCATCATCAACGACTTCTCGCTCTCGATTCCACCGGGTGCGCGCATCGGCATTCTGGGGCGTAACGGCGCCGGTAAATCCACATTAATAAAGAGTATCGCCGGGCAGCTGGCGCCGCTTGGCGGCACGATCACGTCGGCACCGGATCTCGAGGTGGGATTTTTCGCACAATTAGAAGTCGATCAGCTCGATGCATCGAGCACCGCCATATTAGAACTCACGCGTCGTGGCGGCGCCGTCGTTGCGCAATGGCCCGAACAGCAAAAGCGTGATCACTTAGGGTCGTTCGGATTTCAAGGTGATCGAGTCTTCGAGTCGGTCAAACATTTCTCAGGTGGTGAGCGCGCCCGACTGTCGCTCGCGATTCTGGTCGCACGTCGACCCAATTTATTGTTACTCGACGAACCGACCAACCATCTCGATCTCGAAATGCGCGATTCGTTATTACTCGCGCTGCAGGAATTTTCTGGTGCCGTCATCCTCGTATCGCATGATCGAGGATTACTGGGCAGCGTTTGTGACGAGTTTTGGTTGGTTCGCGATGGCGCTGCGACGCGCTTTGACGGCGATCTACAAGACTACGCGCAGTCGTTGGCCCGCGACGTTCGATCAGGGACATCGAGTCCCGCGCGACGTAGCGACGACGTGGTCGATCGTCGTGAACAGCGTCGCCGTGACGCAGCAGCACGGCAGCAATTAGCGTCTCTGCGTACCGAGCTCAAAACCGTCGAGAAGGACCTAGAGCGATTGTCGGCGCAGCGACGCGAACTGGAACAGCAAATGCTCGATGCAGCGTCGTCCAACTCCAGCGATCCCGCGATGCGGACGGTACCTCAACGCTTAGGGGTGCTGGTCAAGCAGATCGAAACTCTGGAAGAGCGCTGGCTCGAACTCGGCGCGGAGCTCGAAGCCGCCGCATCGTCAGACTGATCGCCCCGCTGCGGGGCGGCCGCGGAAGACCCCGAAAAAGAAAAGGGCGGATCTTGCGATCCGCCCAAACGGGGGTCACTCGTCAGAAGGGACGGTTGACGAGCGAAAGTTTAGCGGCGCCTCGAGGCATGTCAAGTATTTGTCCCGTACAAATATTGGACAAAGCTGAACAAGCCTCGGGGAAGGGACGGGACGACGCCGAAAACCTGAGAAATATTAAGGGGTTATTGTTTCAGGGCCGTGACCGCTGATAACTCGCCCGATAGCCCTTCGAGGGCGAGACGGGTGGCCGAACCGAAGGCCGAGACAATAGCCACCCGCCGGTTTTCCGCCGCCAACGCGGCGCCCGAGACCCGCCAGGTACCCATCGGAAGCCGGTCACGTCGGCGGATCAGACTCACATCGAGATCGACACGAATCGTCGGCTGAGCCGCTTGATCAGAATCGCCAGCCGTCGTGTATTCGGCATCGAAACGTCTGACGATCATTCGCAAAGTATAGGGCGCCGCAAGCGCAGCCGAATCGGCGTGGGCATCGAAGCCAGCCGCACGCAACTGATCTACTACAGCGACCTCAAGCAGACTCGGAATCGAACCGACCCAACGCGCATTGGCCAGAACGTCCAATCGGCCATCGGGCTGCGTCACCAAAATCGATCGCGTGTCATAGCCTGGCGCTGCCTCGATGCGCATCAGTTGGATCGGTGCGCTCAAGGGTGTCGTGGTCGCCAACTCGGCCCGATCGATCGTCGTCTTGAGCGAGTATTCGTCTGCCAAGGGGCGTTCGCTATCGAATGTCGAAGCGCATCCGGTAAGCAGACACAACAAAGAAATAGCGGCAGCCTTCATCGTGGCACCTCGATTCCGCGCGGTTTCTTCTCGTACAAGAGACTCGAAGGCTCTTCTCGTAATTCGCGAGACAGTTCTTTCACTTCCTCGGCGGTTGCACGTGTCTCACGCAACAGACTCTCGAACTCCGGAAGCCCTTGCTGCGCGAACTGAGTTATTCCGCCCGCACTCTCTGACAACAAAGTGTCTATTTTGGTACTGGCGGAGAGCAGATTATCGGAAGCTTGGGATAGCTTACCAACGCTCTGCGACACCAGCGGCGCACTTTGCTCCGTCATCTGTCGCAAAGAACCTGCAACGGCTGTCAAATCGCGTGACATTGAACGTAACTCTCGCGCCAAGGCCTGCGCCTCGCTCACCGTCGAGGGGAGTAACCGACTCGCTTTCTCGAGATTCACGATCGTGCTCGAAAGTGCATCCAGATTGTCGTCTGACAACAAACGACTCGCTCGCTGCGCCACCTCCGAAGCACGACCCATGACCTCAGGCACACCGGAGAGAAACACGTCGAAACCGGATCTAACCGAACGAATGACTGGATAAGACTCACTCGCCACGGCCGGCGCTAACTTCTTGGTCCCTGCATTACCGAGAAGATCGATGTACAGCAAACCCGTCACACCCAGCAGCGACAACTCCGCTACCGTTTTGTCAGAAATCGGCGCAGCTGAGTCGATATCGACGATCACCTGTACGCGAGCTGCCGAGCGACGATCAATATTCAAATCAATGACACGCCCGATATCGACACCCAGATAGCGAACCGTGCTGCCTACATTCAGCCCACTGACCGAGCCTTCGAAGTAAACCTCATAGCGCTCATAAGAGCGCGCGCTACGCCCATCGGAATACCAATAGACGAATGCGATCGCCATGCCTATGACCAACAGCACGAATGCGCCGACGGCGGTGTAGTTTGCTTCACGCTCCACGAGATGCTCCGAAACGACTGGCTCTGGCGCCGTGGAAGTACTCCCGGATCCAAGGATGCGGGTTATTGACGATTTCCTCGAGTGTGCCTGAGATCATCTTTCGATCAACGATGACGCCGACACGATTACAGGTTCGAAATATGGTGTCCAGATCGTGAGTGATCATGACCACAGTCAAACCTAGCTCCCTCTGTAGGCCCACCAATAACTCGTCGAAAGCAGCCGCACTGATCGGGTCTAGCCCCGAGGTAGGCTCATCGAGAAATAAGAGCTTTGGATCAAGCGCGAGTGCGCGAGCCAATGCCGCGCGCTTAATCATGCCCCCCGAGAGCTGAGAGGGATATTTGTAGGCTGCTTCAGCCGGCAATCCCACCAGTAAGACCTTGAGTAACGCCAATTCCTCGAGCGCACGATCCGAGAGATCAAGGTGCTCCAGCATCGGTAGTTGTACGTTCTGCAGAACGGTTAGCGAACTGAAGAGCGCGCCCGCTTGAAACGTCACACCGTACGTCATCTTAAGCCCGCGTAACTGTGAGTCCGCGAGCGTGGTGATATCGACGCCCGAGAGCTCCACTCGCCCTCGTTGCGGACGCCGCAGACCCAGAATCGTGTTGAGCAAGACGCTTTTGCCTGATCCGGATCCCCCGACGATACCGAAAATTTCGCCGCGCTCCACTTGCATGCAAAGACCATCGTGTACGGTCTGAGAGTCGAAGCGATTGACGATATCACTCACCACAATCACCGAATCGGCGCTCATATGCCGATCTCCATGAAGAGAACGGCGAACAGCGCGTCAGCGAGGATCACCATAAAGATTGCCTGAACTACCGCAACCGTCGTCAAGCGACCCAGCTCCCGCGAGGATCCGCGAACTTGCATGCCGCGATAGGTGCCTGCCGCCGCGATGAGAACGGCAAATACCGGCGCTTTGATGATGCCGACCCAGAAGGTCCACGCCGCAATCGACTCGTCGACTCTTTGGAAATATTGAACAAGCGGCATGTCGAGCAGCAAATGACACAACAAAGCGCCACCTGCTACCCCCACCGCATCGGCAATGACGGTGAGTAACGGGAGCGCAATAACAAGACCAATCCAACGTGGCAATACGAGAACTTCGATGGGTTCGACTCCGGTCGCTTTCAGTGCATCGATCTCTTGATTGAGCTTCATAGCTCCGATCTCGGCAGCGAACGCGCTCCCCGAGCGTCCAGCGACGATAATGGCAGTCAACAACACGCCAAGTTCGCGCAGAACGCCCACCGTTACCAAGTCGACAACAAAAATATCCGCGCCGAACTGCTGCAACTGCTGCGCGCCCATATAGGCGATGATGACGGCGATCAAAAATGCAATCAGCGCCACGATCGGTATGGCGGTAAGCCCCGTGTCGTACACATGTCGCGCAATCGAAATCGGGCGCCAAACCCGCGGATCCTTCAAGGCACTCAGAAATCGGAGCACCGTGGCGCCGAGAAACGCCAGACCTTCAAGCCAGCCCGCAACCCGACCCCAAGCGTGACGACCCAGATTTTCGACCATCGAGCGAGAACCGCTTCCGACTGACGGCTCTGCCAATCCACTCCTGCCGAGCGTTTGGGCGACCAGCCGTAACATCGGCGGGTCGGGCGATGCCAACTCGACGGCGCGGTCGACTGCGAGCCGCACCCGCAGATCATGGATCAGCCAAGCACCCGATAGATCGAGCGATTCAATAGCTGATAAATCGAGATGAACAACGATGACGCCATCGAGTGCCAGCGCCTTCAGTGAGCGCTCGATTTCGCCGACACGTTGAATGGTCCAGTCGCCGAATAGCGACAACCGAAGCGTCTCGTTGTGACGCTCGGCTCGATACGCCATCAGGGCAGTTTCTTGTGCGCCCCGTCGCATAGAGGGGCGTTGGCCGTATGCTTGCAGCCGCAAAACCAAACTTTGGTGGAAGCTGTCGCCTCGTATTTCACCGGAGTGAAATCGGTCCCTTTATGAGACCCATCACAAAATGGCTGCTTGGCCGACTTGCCACAACTGCACCACCAGTACGTCTTGCCTGCCTCTACATCTACTGCGACGGGCGTGCGACTCGCGACAACGGGATCAGACATGGCAGACCTGCTTTACAAGGTTAAACTCAGTCCGAGTCTAACGCGAGGAACATGATGTCTACCACCATCGGCACTCCAGGTTCGCGCGGCGCCACGCGCTTGATGCTGCTCGGCTCGGGTGAACTTGGCAAAGAGGTCGCCATCGAAGCGCAACGTCTCGGTATTGAGGTCATCGCCGTCGATCGATACGCGAACGCGCCTGCCATGCAGGTTGCACACCGATCCCATGTCATTCGCATGCTCGATGCAGAGGCTTTGCGCGATATCGTTTTACGCGAACGTCCGGATTTCATCGTCCCAGAGATCGAAGCCATTGCAACCGATGAGCTCCTCCGACTCGAAGCCGAGGGTTTTCACATCGTCCCGACAGCGAAAGCTGCCAAGCTCACCATGGATCGAGAGGGCATCCGACGTCTTGCCGCCGAACAATTGGGATTGCCGACCTCGCGCTATCGATTCGCCTCTACCCTTGAGGAGTATCTCGAAGCACTCGACGACATTGGTACACCCTGTGTCGTGAAACCTGTCATGTCGAGTTCGGGTAAGGGGCAAAGCGTGATCAAAGAGAAGGCCGACGCCCAGGAGGCATGGCGCTACGCCCAAGAAGGTGGCCGAGCAGGTGCGGGTCGAGTAATCGTCGAAGGTTTCGTCGAGTTCGACTATGAAATCACCCTACTCACGGTAAGGCATGCGAACGGAACTGCCTTTTGCGACCCGATCGGTCACTTGCAGATCAGTGGTGATTACCGAGAGTCATGGCAGCCCCACCCCATGAGCGCCGCGGCGCTGGCGCGTAGTCGTGACATTGCGCTGCGGATCACCGATGCACTCGGTGGGCGGGGGCTTTTCGGAGTCGAGCTCTTCGTGAAGGGCGACGAGGTGTGGTTCAGTGAAGTATCACCTCGACCGCACGATACGGGGCTCGTCACCCTGATCTCTCAAGATTTATCCGAGTTCGCCTTGCACCTTAGAGCGATCCTCGGTTTACCGATACCCCATATCCGCGCACTCGGCCCCTCCGCTTCAACCGCCATCCTGATCGAAGCGGATACCGCGAATTTGCAATTTTCAAATCTTCAGGCGGCGCTGACCGAGCCAGACACCACGTTACGTTTGTTCGGCAAGCCCGAGGTACGCGGTCAAAGACGGATGGGGGTGGCCTTGGCGCGTGGCGACACTCTCGACGAAGCTCGCCGACGCAGCCGTGATGTGGCGGCCATCGTCACCGCGGGAGCGCAGGCCGTCGATTAGAGCTCCCGATCAGGCGTCATCCCGCCAGCGACGCAGTCGTACGACGATGAAGAAGCCGATCACAGCCGCGACCACGCCAAACCATAGGTCGGTCGTCGCGAGCATGTCGAGTGTGCCGAGCTGTTCATAGTTCCGAGCGATCTGTTGCATCACAGAGGCAGAGGTCGTTCCGTCGCCCGCGGAGATATTCAGATCAAGCTCACGGAAAAACCCGAACAGGCGGTTCGAGATAAAACCCGCGATCATGCTCGTGTTGAAAGCGATCTCTTCGAAAATGACCAAGAGCACAGGCGGTAACACAGCCCAAAGAAACGGGCTGCGCTTGGCATAGACAGACATCAAGAGCAAATAGACTGCGATCGGGGCATACCACAGTGCTGCTACTAAGACGTTTTGCAGCATGGTCAACTGCAAAACAAACCACGCATCAGGATGGAACGTGGTCAGGGGCGCAAGCGGTGTGCCACCCAATTTCAGGCTCACAATGGCGAACACCACGAGGCTCGTGATCATCGAGACGATCCACACCCACAACGGCACGAGCAACAAAGCCGTAGCGAGCTTCGAGCCGACCGTTTCCGCATCGGATACCGGCATCGACTTCCAAAACAAAATGCTGCGATCTTTCCGCTCGTTGTAGAGACTGTCGAGCATGTAGAACGCCAGCACAATCATCGCCACGAGCATTTGTGGAATGACGAGTGCGCCGAGCCATACGGCAAACAATTGTCGCTGATGAGAGAAGTCTGTCGATAACGCGGCAAACAATTCTTGTTCGTTGCCATCAAGATCAATTTTGACACTACCAGTGAAGTTGGCGCTCAGTAACGCCGTCAGCACGATGACTGCAGCGGTGATCAAAGGAGCCCAGATCAGGCCGCGATGTTCCCAAGTCTCGCGCCAAAGCAAGGTTTTCATAACCTTGAGGTTCATCGGGCACCCCCCGCGCTAACGCCAGCCGAATTCACGCCCGTCGAGTTACCACCATTCATCAACGCAACAAACAGATCGGAAATCGACGGTGTTCTAACATCGCCCCAAGCGGCAAGTTCGTCCGTCGTCGGCGCCCCACCCTTGCTGATATCGAAAACGAAAGCATGACGACCAAATACCTCGCGCTCATAGACAGGTCGTAGAGCGCGAGCGGCCGCCACATGATCGGACGAGGTCACGAGCTGCGAAAATCGACTGGGCAACGCATCGACCGTTGAATCGAGCACGATCTTGCCGTGACTGATGAAGAGTACGTCGGTCAGTAGATTCTCGACTTCTTCGACCTGGTGGGTCGTCACCAGAATGGTGCGTTCATGATCGAAATAATCGTTGAGCAAGGCTTCGTAGAAACTTCGTCGATAAAGCAGATCAAGACCGAGCGTCGGCTCATCGAGCACGAGTAACTTCGCATCGATAGCCATGATCAGTGCCAGATGAAGCTGCGTGATCATACCTTTGGATAGCTCGCCCACCTTGCTCTTGCGCTTGATGTCGGTGCGCGATAGCACGTCATCGGCTCGTTGCCGATCGAATTTCGGGTGAACCCCTGCGACATAGTCGAGCGCATGATCGACACGCAACCATTTTGGCAGGACCGCAACGTCGGCGATGAAGCAGACATCCTTCATCAAAGAATCACGCTCGGTGCGCGGGTCGCGTCCGAGCACCTGCAACTCGCCTTCGAAGGGAGTCAACCCTAGGATGGCCTTTAGCGCAGTGGTTTTGCCGGCACCATTTGGCCCCATCAATCCGACGATACGGCCGGCGGCCACATCAAAATTGAGACCGTCGAGCGCCAAAGTCGAACGACCATAGCGCTTGCGAACGTCGTGCGCGTGTATTACTGCTCCCATGGGAGAGTCCTCACTTCTGTTCTTGAGTTGCGAGCAGCTCGTCGATGGCCAGACCGAGACGTTCGATCTTGGCACGGGTACGTGGCCACTCATCCGCCAGGAATCGTTGCCGCTCATCTTTGAGCAGCGCCGCTCTGGCACCGGCGTTGACGTACATGCCGCGGCCGCGTCGTTTCTCGACCAGTTGCTCGTCGACCAGCTCTTGATAGGCCTTGAGTACGGTCAAGGGATTGATCCGAAACTCCGCCGCGACGTTACGCACCGAGGGCAAGGGATCACCCTCCTTCAATGCTCCGTCGAGGATCATGGCGACGACCCGGTCCCGCAGTTGGCGGTAGATCGGTGCATCGTCATTCCACTGGCGGTCGATCATCTTTCCAACACCTTCAGGCCAGCGAAAACACCGAAACGGCAAATCGGGGGGCGACCGGCAGGTCGGCCGAAAGCGCCAAGCTCCACAGCATTGCGCTCGTCAGCAAGGCGGCGGCGACGGCAGCGACGGTCATGGTGGCTAGCGGTTTCGAGTAGGTCCATGTATGCACGTTAATACCTCTGGATTAAACAATCTAGTGTTATATATAACTACAACACTATAACGCAGTCAAGTGGCCACGGCACGGGCTGCCTGATCACGTAAAATTCGCGCGCCTATCAACGTGGAGAATTTCCGGATGAAGCAGCCCTTGAACGTCGCCATTACCGGCGCCGCTGGTCAGATTGGTTATGCCCTCGCTTTCCGTGTCGCCTCTGGCGCCATGCTCGGACCTGACCAACCGGTCAATCTGCACCTGTTGGAAATCACGCCGGCGCTGCCGACGCTGCAGGGCGTCGTAATGGAACTCAACGATTGTGCGTTCCCTACGCTCAACAAGGTCGTGGCCACGGACGATGCGCGCGTCGCCTTTAAGGATTGCCACGCTGCGCTGCTCGTTGGCGCGCGCCCACGCGGTCCTGGTATGGAGCGAAAGGACCTGCTGCTCGCCAACGCCCAAATCTTCTCGGCGCAGGGCAAAGCCCTTAACGATGTAGCGGCCCGCGACGTACGCGTGCTCGTCGTCGGAAATCCGGCCAACACCAATGCGCTGATCGCGATGAAGAATGCGCCGTCACTCAAGCCGCAGTCGTTCACAGCGATGACGCGCCTCGATCACAACCGTGCGCTGTCGCAACTGGCCGAAAAAACGGGCTGTCACGTGAATGACATCCAGAAAATGATCATCTGGGGAAATCATTCGGCGACGCAGTACCCCGACATCAACCACTGCCTTGTGAAGGGTCAGCCGGCTCGCTCCTTGGTGGACGCCAACTGGATCGAAAAGGATTTCATCCCGACCGTGCAGCAACGCGGCGCTGCCATCATCAAGGCCCGCGGCGCCTCCTCCGCCGCTTCTGCAGGCTCGGCCGCTATCGATCACATCCGCGACTGGTTCCGCGGCTCTTCCGCTGGCGATTGGGTATCCATGGGCATTCCCTCGGATGGCAGCTACGGTATTCCCGAAGGCGTCATCTACTCGTATCCGGTCGTCTGCCGTAATGGCCAGTACGAAATCGTACAGGGCCTTGCGATCGACGAGTTCAGCCGTCAGCGCATGGATGCCACGCACAAGGAATTGCTGGAAGAGCGGGACGGCGTAAAGGATCTACTCGGCTAACCCCCCTCGCTCAAGCGAACTCATCAAGAGGGGCCGCATCGGCCCCTCTTTTTTTGTCTGACCTCTTGTAGGCTATGGCCATGACTAACGCGATCATCTCCATCACTCTGGCCCTTCTCGCCGCCTGGGCGCTCACCGCCACCGGCGGCATCATCGCACTGCTCTTCGTGGCAGCCGTGTTGTATCTCGCCTATAAACGATTGAGCTTGCTGGCATTCACCGCCACGTTCTTCGTACTGCTAACAGCGTACAGCGCCGCCGGCGAACCAGCGGGTATATGGAAGGGAATTCTTTGGCTGCTTTTCTTTGTGTTAGTGGCGTTCAATATCCATCCGATGCGAAAGGCAGTGATAACGCGACCCTTCATGAAGATCTATCGACGCATGTTGCCGTCGATGTCCTCGACGGAGCGCGAAGCACTCGAAGCGGGCACCGTATGGTGGGACGGTGAGCTCTTCACCGGTAATCCCGACTGGTCGAAGTTACTCGGGGCCAAGACGCCGCGACTGACTGCTGAAGAACAAGCTTTTCTGGATGGCCCCTGTGAAGACCTCTGTCGAATGATTGACGACTTCGACATTACTCATCGTCGTGGCGATATGCCGCCCGAAGTGTGGGAGTTCCTGAAGAGCAAAGGCTTCTTCTCGATGATCATCCAGAAGAAGTACGGTGGTCTCGAGTTCTCCGCCTATGCACACTCATGTGTACTGGCCAAACTCTCGAGTCGTAGCGCCGTCGTCTCATCAACTGTGGCCGTGCCCAACTCGCTCGGCCCCGGCGAGCTGCTGCAGCACTACGGCACGGAAGATCAAAAAAATCATTACCTGCCGCGCTTGGCACGCGGTGAAGATATCCCTTGCTTCGCGCTCACAGGGCCAAGAGCAGGTTCCGATGCTGCGTCGCTCCCGGATACGGGTGTGATTTGTCGCGGGCAATGGCAAGGCCAAGACATCATCGGCATCCGCCTGAATTTCTCCAAGCGCTACATCACGTTGGCGCCGGTCGCGACGGTCATTGGCTTGGCTTTCCGTCTTTTCGATCCGGAACGTTTACTCGGTGATCGGGAAGATATCGGCATCACCTGCGCGCTTATCCCGCGTGGCACGCCGGGCGTCTCGATCGGCCGACGTCATTTCCCGCTCAACGTGCCGTTCCAGAATGGCCCTATCCATGGCGAAAACGTCTTCGTGCCGCTCGATTTCATCATCGGGGGTCCGAAAATGGCAGGCCAGGGCTGGCGGATGCTTGTTGAGCAATTGTCTGTGGGTCGATGCATCTCCCTTCCCTCAAGCGGAACGGGCGGTGGCAAGGCGGCCGTCTTCGCCACCGGCGCCTATTCGCGAATCCGCCGGCAATTCAACATGCCGGTTGGTCAGTTCGAAGGAATCGAGAGCGTTATCGCGCGCATGGTAGGACTGACATACACGATGGATGCCGCACGATCCGTGACGGCCGGCGCGATCGACGGCGGAGAAAAGCCCTCAGTACCTTCAGCCATGTTGAAGTATCACGTCACGGAAATGAGCCGCATGGTCGCTAACGACGCGATGGACGTTCATGGCGGTAAGGGTATTTGTCTTGGCCCCAAAAATTACCTCGGCCGCGGTTATCAAGTCGTTCCAGTCGCCATCACGGTCGAGGGAGCGAATATTCTCACGCGCAGCCTCATCATCTTCGGACAAGGGGCGATTCGTTGTCATCCGTTCGTTCTCAAGGAAATGGAAGCCGCACGAAATCCCGATCGTCAGCGCGGTGTCGACGATTTCGACGCCGCCCTGTTTGGTCATATCGGATTCACCTTGAGCAACGCTGTGCGCTCCTTCGTGATGGCATTGACCAACGCGCGTTTCACGGCTGCACCCGACGCTGGTCTCGCAACGCGCTACTACCAACATATTGTTCGTTTTTCCGCGAGCTTCGCTTTCGCGGTCGATGTGGCGATGTTGTCGTTGGGCGGTTATCTGAAAAAGAAGGAAAATCTCTCTGCCCGCCTCGGCGACGTTTTGTCATACATGTATCTGGCATCGATGGTGCTCAAGCACTACGAGAACCAAGGTCGTCGCAAGGAAGATCTACCCATCGTTGAATGGGCATGTCGTCACCTGCTGTATCAGGCCCAAGAACAGCTGCACGGCTTCCTGCGAAATTTCCCGAACCGTTTTCTGGCTGCCACGATGCGCTTTCTGATTTTTCCACGTGGCTTGCAATACTCGGCACCCGACGATCGACTGGGTCGCAAGCTCGCCGCGCTCGTCACCTCACCGACTGAGACTCGAGATCGTCTTTGTTATCCGGTCTACCGTCGGATCGAACAAGGCAACGCCCTCGGCCTGCTGCAAGAAGTGCTCGAAATGGCAGAGCGCGCCGAAAGTCTTGAAAAGCGAATCCGTGTCGAAGGCGTCAAAACAGGTCGAATCCACTCGTTGGACCTGCCTGGACAAATCGCCGAGGCGCAAGAGATCGGCATTATCAACGCCGACGAAGCTGTGTGGTTGCGGGCTTATGATCGCAAGGTCATGGATTTGATCCATGTCGATGATTTTGCGCCAGACGAACTTGGCACACAGTCACAACCGCGCATGCAGGTGTCACTCAAAATCAACGAGCACGACGTCGTTTCGTGAATTGTCTGAACTGCAATGCCCCGCTGACTGGCGCGTTCTGCGCCAGCTGCGGGCAGCGGCACGTCACAAAGCAACCGACCGTTGCTTACTTGCTGGAAGAGACGGTCGAAACGCTGACGCATGCCGATTCGCGGCTGTGGATCACGCTGCGTTATCTGATGACCAAACCGGGCTTTCTGACCCGTGAGTATTTCGCGGGTCGCCGTAGCGCCTATCTGCCGCCGATTCGTCTCTATCTGATTATCAGCGTCATATTTTTCCTGCTGGCCTCGTTACCACCAGCAAACGAGACTCGCCATAAGCCGATCGAACTCGACACGACAACCGAGAATCGATTTTGCGAATGGCAATTCGAGGGGCCTTTCGCAGAGTTCCTCCAACCGCGATTTCGAGCGGCATGCGAACGAATGAAGGTCGACAACGGCGCCAAGCTCGTCGAGAACTTTCAACGTAATGCGCCCAAAGCGATGTTCGTGCTGCTACCGGCTTTCGCCGCGCTGATGATGCTGTTTTTCTGGAGCCCACGACGACTGTATGCCGAGCATCTGCTCTTTCTAATCCACAATCACAGCGCGATCTTCGCAATCTTGGTGCTCGATTCGCTCGCAGCCTATGTGCTGCCCGTTGCCGTCGGTGGATGGTTGAGTGGAGCCATCTTTGGCTACCTCACCTGGTATTGCTGGCGGGCACTCCGTGTGTTCTACGACAAGAGTCTCGCGAAGACGTCATGGCTGTTCGTCATGCTGGGCCTCGTGTATTGGATTTTGGCCTTGATGACCTTGATATTGACCGGCTTCGCCTCGCTTCTCGCAAGCTAAAAGATGCTCCGCCCACAGAGGGTCATACTGCATGTCGACATGGATGCGTTCTACGCATCGGTCGAACAACGGGATAACCCGCAGTTGCGTGGCCAACCGCTGATCGTAGGCGGAATGAGTGGTCGAGGCGTCGTCGCTGCGGCAAGCTATGAGGTGCGCGCATTCGGAGTGCGCTCGGCTATGCCAGTGAGTCGTGCCCTGCAGCTATGCCCAGACGCTATCTGCGTACGACCACGGATGGCGCGATATGCGGAAGTGTCCGCGCAGATCTTCGAGATATTCAACGAATTCACGCCCTTAGTAGAGGGCCTATCTCTCGACGAGGCTTATCTCGATGTCACCGCGAGTCTCGCTTTAAAAGGTGATGCCGTTTCAATCGCTCGGGATGTTAAGCGCTTGATACGAGAGCGTACCGGGCTCAACGCATCCGTGGGTGTTGCACCCAACAAGCTCGTTGCCAAGATTGCGTCTGATCTTGATAAACCGGACGGTCTCACGGTCGTTGATCCCGACCGCATACCCGAAACGCTCGGACCGCTATCAGTCAAACGTCTTCCGGGACTTGGGCGTAAGAAGGGCGATGAACTGCTTACCGCCGGCATCAAGACCATCGGCGATTTGCAAAGAGCAACGGACACTCAACTAGATCGATGGTTCGGTCGACATGCATCGTACTGGCGCGCTCGAGCAAACGGCATCGATGATAGAGCGGTCGAGCCTGAACACGATGAGAAATCGGTCAGCAACGAGGAGACTTATTCGAACGATCTCACGGATGAACGTGAGATGTTCGCAGAAATCAGTGCGCTCAGCGACAAGGTCAGCGCCAGACTACGTCGCAAAGGATTGCGCGCGCGCTGTGTCGGGATCAAGGTTCGCCAAGCTGATTTCGTGACGTTCAGTCGCCAAAAGACGCTCGCCGCTGCCACTGACGAAACTCGTCTCGTGATGACCACGGCAACCGATTTACTACGCGCTTTTCTGCGTGAAAAGCCCCGGACGAAAGTGCGCCTACTGGGGGTAACAACCTCGGAATTCGATGCGGCTCAGCAGCCAGATCTATTTTCAGACGTTATTAAACCAACATCGTCGATCGATACGACCATCGATGCCATTCGTCAAAAGTTCGGCACTGTTGCTGTTGCTCGAGCAAGCGGACTCTTAAGAAAGAGTGACCGATCGCGGTCGACACCATCCCGTCGACGCGAAGATTAATCCGCAGATCGCCCCCGCCACAGCGCCAAAAAGATGCGCATCGGTCGCAACGAGTACACCACTAATCAGAGCGCCTGTATCGGATAGTTGTTCGAAAGCCAACTTGAGCAAACCGACGAATGCCGCTACGAACGCGAGCCGCTCACCGTCAGCTATTCGGATCGCGATACCGGCGGCTGCGATCGAGTGAATCAGGGCGGACGATCCGACGTACCACTCGAAGGCCGTCAGCCACCATAAACCCAAATCAATGGAGATGATCGCGACGGCCGATACGATCACCCAACCCTTCTTGGTCAAGGCATTGGATAGCCAGGCGAACACCAACCCGAATCCGGCTGCGTTTAGCAGCGCGTGACGCAAATCAAGATGTAACCAGTGTGCACACCAACTGCGCCAGAGCCATTCGATGGGAGGCGCCTCTCGAGACCAGCGTAGCAACTCGCGAATCGGCTCAGGGATAAGCCCACCCACAAGGAAACTGATCGCAATCAAGGCTGCGATCGCCAGATCTATTCGTCGGGACACAACTGATATCGGTGAGCGTGACCGACGGGTGTAGCACTCGCGAGCGCCGCATATCCTGGCGATGGTAGCTCGAGACTGCCAATGTTAACTTCGGCGATCTTCGTTGGTCCTTCAATACCAACGGCATAGTCTCGCGCCGGCATCGTGAATCCATCGCCACGGCACTTCAAATAGGCTTCTTTGCGCGTCCAGATTTTTAAAAAGACCTCATCCCGCGCGGATTCCGAGGCTGCTTCCGCTTGACGCAGTAGCGCTTGCTCATCAGCGGTGAAGACGCGTTTGGCGAGTTGCGAGGCGCGCGGTACAGAGCGCGGCACTTCGATATCTACGCCGATGCTCGCACGCAGACTGACACCAACGAGTAATAACGAGCCGCTATGACTGAGGTTGAAGTGACAATGCTGGTGAGGCGGTTTGAGCGCAGGCTTCCCATGTTCATCCAATTCGAAGCGCAGCTCGATCGGCCTCTGATCCAACAGGCTGGCCAGAATCCGCCGCAGCACCATACGAGAGCTGATGAAGCGCTCCCGGGAAATTCCCTCCGGCTTGAGTCTTGCTCGTTCCCAATCAAGTGGATCGAGACATTCTCGATGCTCGTCACTGGAGCTGTCCCATCGGTCAAGATCAGTCAACCATAGATGACAGTCTTCGCTCGGCACGAGCGCCGCAACGGAGCCGAGAGAGTGCGGCGATAGCGCAAGCCAAGATGAGCCAACGGTAGGCACGGTGCGCGCGACTATGCCGCGCAGCCTCAGTCCATGCAATACTCCAATCTGGAAAGGGGGACACCGCGGATTTCCGCGGCCGTAGACGCATGTCTTTCATTCTTGATGCGCTGAAAAAATCTGAAGAAGAACGGCTCCGTCAACAAAATCCGTCGACGCTGCCAACCTCCGCGCTACGCTCGAGCGGCAGAACGCCATCGTGGGTATGGGCTCTGCTCGGGCTATTGGCCGTCAATCTCGTGGTTCTCGCCTTCGTCTTGGTGAAGCCGGCGACCTCGCTACCGGCAGCAGCTCCTGTTCCACCATCGACGGTGACACCGCTGATCGCTCCATCGATCGCGCCATCAATCGCAACAGCCACGGATAGCCTGCCCTCAGCGCCTGATGCGAGTGCGCCAACGGCCATGCCGTCGGCGCCTACACCAAGGTCGGACACGAGGCCGACGCCAGCAGTTGCCTCGCTTGCCGCCGTACCCACTCGCGATCAGCAGATAGCCGCCGGCGCCAATCTGCCGGTCACGACACTCAATCTCCACGTTTACGATGCAGATCCGAGTAAGCGATTCATCCTGCTCAATGGCGAGCGTCTACGCGAGAGTGACGCAAGTCGTGACGGTCTCAAGGTCCTTTCCATCACGCCCGAGGGAGTCGTCTTGTCTTACGGAAGCTCCTCGTTTGCCGTTTCGATTGAGGGACGCTAATGGCCCAGACTGTCGTAATGGATGAGCTCGACGGTCTGCAACTGGCCAACGCGCTGCGCGCAGGGATCTACCGTCTGTTCGAACGCACCGATCACATCAACAAGATCAATGTATTCCCCGTTCCGGATGGCGATACGGGTACGAATATGTCGATGACCTTGAGCGCTGTGCTTGCGGCGATCGATCGTGCTCCGGAACCGCATGCGGGAACGCTACTCGTTCGGGCGGCCGATGCGGCACTGGATGGTGCTCGTGGTAACTCGGGGGCGATCCTTGCGCAGTTTTTGCTTGGTCTCGGTGATGGCGCGGGTCATCTGGCACGTCTTGGTCGTCGCGAGTTTGTCGCTGCGGTCAACAAGGGATCTGTCTATGCGAGAGACGCATTAAGCCAACCGCGCGAAGGCACGATTCTGACGGTACTGAGAGAATTCGCTCATGCATCCGAGGCAACGCTCGGACAATCCCGAAACTTCGGAGAGTTATTTTCAGAGGCTCTAGTACGCGTCCGCACCAGCTTAGAGGCGACGCGCTCGCAGCTCGACGAACTGCGCATCGCCAATGTCGTCGATGCGGGGGCTCTTGGATTCGTCGAAGTACTCGAGGGTATGCGACGGTTTCTGGAGACGGGCGAAGTAGGCCCCGTCGTTGCGCCACTGCACGTGGGTGACGAGGCCATGGCTGATGGCGGTAGCTTGTCGGCTGATCAGGACTTCCGCTACTGCACTGAATGTTTGATCACCGCTAGCGAAGAGCGACAACTCGATCTGCGTCAGCTGCGAGAGCACTTCGCCGAAAAGGGCGCGAGCCTCGTGGTCAGTGGCAACAAGTACAAGGCGCGGATTCATATCCACACCAACATGCCCGACGACGTGTTTCGTCTGGCGGCAGATTACGGCGTCGTATCAGCGCAGAAAGCTGACGACATGCAATTACAGCAATCGGCAGCCCATCACAGAAAAACTCAGAGAATCGCGATCGTCACAGACTCCGGGGCCGACATACCGGATTCGTTCACCGAACGACTTGGCATCATGATGGTGCCGGTGCGGATTCAATTCGGAGCTCGCTCTTATCTCGATAAGGTGAGCATGACACCGAGTGAATTCTATCGAGAGTTGCTCGTGAATCCGGAGCATCCGAAAACATCCCAGCCACCGCCGGGTGACTTCCGGCGCATGTTCGAATTTCTGGCCTCGCACTATGAAGGCGTCGTGTCGGTGAATCTCACCGCGCGTCACAGCGGCACTTGGGATGCCGCAACCAAGGCTGCTGATCGCGTGGCTCCGGCAGGCAAGCCGATCCGCGCAATCGATAGTCGTAATGCCTCGGTCGGACAAGGACTCGTCACGATCGCCGCTGCCGAGGCAGCAGCAGCGGGTGGCGACATAGATGCCGTGGCCGCTGCCGCTCGCACGGCGCTTGAGCAGACTCGTACTTTCGCACTACTCAAAGACATCAAGTTTGCGGTACGCGGTGGTCGAGTCCCCGCTATCGTCGGCACGATCGCCAAATGGCTACGCCTCAACGTCATCCTGCACACGCATCCGGACGGCCGTATTGCCGCGGGCAGCGGGCTCATCGGCCGACTCAATCTAAGACAACGCTTTGCAAGGCATGTGGTGAAGCAGGTAGGCGCGTTGGCGCCCAACGAGACACTGCGAATTTTGGTAGGCCACGGCGATCTACCGAAAGAAGCCGAACTTCTGCAAGCAGACTTGCTCAGGCTGCTCGATCCGACTCGTATCGAGTGGTTGGCAGTGACCGAGATGAGTCCGGCGGTCGGCGTGCACGGCGGACCCGGAACTCTAATCGTGGCAGTTCAACGCAAAGCGGCAACGACCTCAGGCGGAGCCTGAACGAGTTCGATCAAAACGCCCTCACCGGCGATAGGAAACTCGTCGTTCGACTTCGGGTGCAGAAAACAAATATCGTGACCTGCCGCACCCTTACGGATGCCGCCAGGCGCGAAGCGCACGCCGCGGCTAGTAAGCCACTCGACGGCTTTAGGTAAATCGTCAATCCACAGACCGATGTGATTGAGTGGCGTTTGATGCACAGCCGGCTTCTTGTCTGGATCGAGCGGCTGCATCAGATCAACCTCCACCGTATATGCGCCGCGACCCATCGCACAAATATCTTCATCAACGTTTTCGCGTTCGCTGACGAAGTTGCCGGTGACGTCGAGTCCCAACATATCGACCCACAGCGTCTTGAGACGCTGTTTGTCGGGTCCGCCGATGGCGACCTGCTGAATACCGAGAACCTTGAATGGCCGCTCTGCTGCGATCGACATGACCGACAACCTCACTCGAATCGCATGATGACTTGATCGACGGCGAGGCTATCGCCCTTCTTGGCAACCACGTCGGTCACTACGCAATCCTGCGTCGCAAAGAGAATATTCTCCATCTTCATGGCCTCGATGGCGGCAAGCTTTTCACCGGCGCGAACCGTCTGTCCCGGTTGTACGGCCACATCGACCAGCAAGCCGGGCATTGGTGACAACAACACTTTGGACAAATCGGGTGGCGCCTTGAACGGCATCAAAGCTTCGAGCTCCGCCTGACGTGGCGAAAAGACACGCGCGAACAACGAGGCGCCGTTGTGAGAAATGCGGTAGCCAAGACCGGCTCGTTCTATTTGCGCACAGAAGGTACGTCCATCAAAACTGCCATGCACGGCGATGTCGCGAAGATTGTCCTCGAAGGAAACCTCGTGCGTTTGCCCTGCGATCGTCACGTGAAACGCAGCACCCGCAGGACGCACCGTCACAGGGATCTGATCGCGACGACCCGACTCATCGGTCAAGACGATAACGAACTCCTCGCGAATACGAACCTCGCGGTGACGACGTTGGCCCGTTAAGGTCGCAGCGCGTTCACGCGAGCGGCGATGTGACACTGCCGCCAATGCCAACAAGAAGCCAGCCTGCTCGTGTGCCACGCTGCTCGCTGAGAATCCTTTCGGATAGTGCTCGGCTATGAATCCAGTATTGAAATCACCAGCCGTGAATTTCGGATGTGCGAGCAACGCCGCCTGGAACGGGATGTTGCTCGAGATGCCGCGTATCACGAAACCGTTGAGCGCTTCACGCATCCGCGCGATGGCTTCGTTTCGATCACGTCCATGCGTGATCAGCTTGGCGATCATCGAGTCGTAAAACATCGGGATCTCGCCACCTTCGTAAACGCCGGTGTCGACACGTACGCCACCGCCCTGAGGAACAGGTTGTGAAGCCTCCATGTTCTGCTCGGGGGGGCGATATTTCACCAATCTTCCCGTCGAGGGGAGGAAGTTGCGATACGGATCCTCGGCATTGATGCGGCACTCGATAGCCCAGCCGTTGCGCGCAATCTCGCTCTGCTTAAATGAGAGCTTCTCACCTGCTGCAACACGAATCATTTGTTCGACGAGATCGAGACCTGTGATGCACTCGGTCACCGGGTGCTCCACCTGCAGTCGCGTGTTCATCTCGAGGAAGTAGAAACTCTTATCCTTTCCGACGACGAACTCGACTGTGCCTGCACTCTGATAGTTGACGGCTTTGGCCAAGGCAACAGCCTGCTCGCCCATGGCTTTGCGAGTTTTGTCATCGAGAAAGGGGCTCGGCGCCTCTTCAATAACTTTCTGGTGTCGACGCTGAATGGAACACTCGCGCTCCCACAGATAAACGCAGTTACCGTGAGCGTCACCAAGCACTTGGATCTCGATGTGGCGCGGCTCTTCGACGAACTTTTCGATGAAGACGCGATCGTCACCGAAACTGTTACGCGCCTCATTACGACAGGAAGTGAAGCCATCAAAGGCTTCTTTGTCGTTCCAGGCAACGCGCAAGCCTTTACCGCCACCGCCTGCGCTCGCCTTGATCATCACCGGATAGCCGATTCCCTTGGCGATATCGACGGCCTTCTCCGCGGACTCGATCGGATTGTTATAACCCGGGATCGTGTTGACCTTTGCCTTCGCTGCTAGTTCTTTGGACGCGATCTTGTCGCCCATGGCCGCGATTGAAGCCGTCTTAGGACCGATGAAGATGATGCCTTCTTCCTCGACGCGACGAGCAAACTCGGCATTCTCGGACAGAAATCCGTAGCCAGGATGAACCGCCTCGGCACCGGTTTTCTTACAGGCCGCGATGATCTTGTCGGCAACTAGATATGACTCGCGCGACGGCGCCGGACCCAACAATACGGCTTCGTCGGCTAACTCGACATGACGCGCGTCACGGTCCGCTTCTGAATACACCGCAACCGTCTTGATACCCATGCGGCGGGCCGTCTTGATGACGCGACAGGCAATTTCACCACGATTGGCGATCAGGATTTTTTTGAACATGATTGACCTTGCTCCTTCACGCCATCACAGAGGAATGTTGCCGTGCTTGCGCCACGGCTCTTCAAGTTTCTTGTCGCGCAATACGGTCAATGCGCGGCAGACTCGTCGACGAGTACCGTGCGGCATGATCACATCGTCGATGTAGCCGCGAGCACCCGCCACGAACGGATTGGCGAACTTCTCCTTATATTCCGCCTCGCGAGCAGCCAGCTTCTCCGGATCGCTCTTCTCGTTGCGGAAGATGATTTCGACGGCGCCTTTGGCGCCCATGACAGCGATTTCGGCATTTGGCCAAGCGAAATTCACATCGCCACGCAGATGCTTAGATGCCATGACGTCGTAGGCACCACCGTAGGCTTTGCGCGTGATCACGGTGATCTTCGGAACCGTACACTCGGCATAGGCATACAGCAGCTTCGCGCCGTGCTTGATGATGCCGCCATACTCCTGCGCAGTGCCGGGCATAAACCCGGGCACGTCGACAAAGGTGACGACCGGGATGCTGAAAGCATCGCAAAAACGCACGAAGCGTGCAGCTTTAATGCTGCTCTTGATATCGAGACAGCCTGCTAATACCAGCGGCTGGTTGGCGACGATGCCGACCACCTGGCCGTCCATGCGCGCAAAACCAATGAGAATATTCTTGGCGTAATCCGGCTGAAGTTCGAAGAACTCACCGTCGTCGACGATCTTGGTGACAAGCTCCTTCATGTCGTAGGGCTTATTCGGATTATCCGGAATCAAAGTGTCGAGAGAAAAGTCGTCGCGATCCGGCGGATCACCCGCTTCTCGCATAGGTGCCTTTTCGCGATTATTGGACGGCAGATAGTTGAAGAATCGGCGCACCATCAAAAGCGCATCGACATCATTCTCGAAGGCGAGATCGGCGACGCCACTACGAGTGGTGTGCGTAATCGCACCACCAAGATCTTCGGCCGTGACTTCCTCGTGGGTGACGGTTTTGACGACTTCTGGACCGGTCACGAACATGTAAGAGCTGTCCTTGACCATGAAAATAAAGTCGGTGAGCGCGGGGCTGTACACCGCGCCGCCGGCGCTTGGGCCCATGATCAAGCTGATCTGCGGCACGACCCCAGAGGCTGTCACGTTGCGCTGAAATACCTCGGCATAACCACCGAGTGACGCCACGCCTTCTTGAATGCGTGCGCCACCGGAATCGTTGATACCGATGACAGGTGCGCCCACCTTCATCGCCATATCCATGACTTTGCAGATTTTCTGAGCGTGAGCTTCGCTCAGCGAACCGCCAAAGACAGTGAAATCCTGACTGAATACGAACACCAATCGACCGTTGATGAAACCGCAGCCTGTCACGACGCCATCGCCAGGGATTTTTTGATCCTGCATGCCAAAGTCGCTGCAGCGATGTTCGACAAACATATCCCACTCTTCGAAGCTGCCTTCATCCAACAGCAACTCAACGCGCTCGCGCGCAGTCAATTTGCCCTTGGCGTGCTGTGCTTCTATGCGCTTAGGCCCGCCACCCTGACGCGCTTGTGCCCGCTTCTTCTCGAGCTGCTGAATGATGTCATGCATGAGTGGATTCCCTTTTTTCGAATAGGTCTAGCAACTTGCGGGCAGCAGACGATGGCGCCATTCGCGAATGGCTGACATCGTCTAGCACAGCAGGAAGCGCCGCTCGGACTGCGGCTGATTCACGAAAATCGGCGGCCAACCGGGCATGGACTTGATCCCACATCCAGGTCAGCGCCTGCTGACGACGCTTCTCGGCAAATTCTGCGGTGGCCTCGCGCAATCGTTTGAACTCCTGCACTTCGGCCCAGAACTGATCGAGCCCTTGTGCACGCAGCGCGCTGCCTCGCATCACCCGGGTCTGCCAACGATTCTCGCCGCTCGTACCGGGTGCTCCCGTGAAGCGCAACACACGCAATGCACTGGTGATCTGCGCTTCGGCCCGAGTCGCCGCATCAGGATCAAGATCGGCTTTGTTGATGACGATGAGGTCGGCCATTTCCATGATGCCCTTCTTCATCGCTTGCAGATCATCGCCGGCGTTCGGCAACTGCAATAGCACGAACATGTCGGTCATACCTGCAACGGTGGTCTCGGATTGACCGACACCCACCGTCTCGACGATCACGACGTCATAGCCAGCAGCCTCGCAAACGAGCATCGCCTCGCGCGTTTTCTCGGCAACGCCGCCTAAGGTGCCGGAAGAAGGACTCGGTCGAATGTAGGCACGATCGTGCACGGACAGGCGCTCCATGCGCGTCTTATCACCGAGTATCGAACCACCCGACACGCCCGATGAAGGATCAACTGCAAGCACGGCCACTTTGTGCCCACGCTCGATGAGATACATGCCCAAAGATTCGATGAAGGTCGATTTGCCAACGCCCGGCACACCCGAAATACCGAGACGCAGCGCACGACCACTCTCAGGCAGCAAGGCATCGAGCACCGAATCGGCGCGAACGCGATGCTCAGGCAGCGTCGATTCGAGCAAGGTGATCGTCTTCGCCAGCGCCCGACGATCGCCGGCACGCACGGCGGCGATCAAGGCGAGGTCATCCCTATCAACCAATGGCACAGGCATCCTTGATGTGCTTTAACACGTCACGTGCGCTGTCAGGGATCGGCGTACCCGGCCCATAGATGCCTTTGACTCCGGCACCATACAAAAACTCGTAGTCCTGCTGTGGCACCACGCCACCCACAAACACGATGATGTCGTTGGCGCCCTGCGCGCGCAGCGCTCGAATGATTTCCGGCACCAGCGTCTTATGACCCGCCGCGAGGGTGCTGACACCGACCGCATGAACATCGTTCTCGATGGCCTGGCGGGCACACTCTTCCGGCGTTTGGAATAGTGGTCCGACATCGACATCAAAACCAAGGTCTGCAAACGCGCTCGCAACGACTTTCGCGCCACGATCATGTCCGTCTTGGCCTAGCTTCGCGATCATCACACGCGGTCGCCGTCCAGCTGCTGCAGCGAACGAATCGATCTCCGTTTTCAATGCATTCCAAGAATCTGCGCTCTCATAAGCCCCTGCGTACACGCCACTGACCTCCTGAGAGTTGGCACGATGACGGCCCCAGACTTGCTCGAGGGCGTCACTGACCTCGCCGACCGTGGCGCGCTCGCGCATCGCAGCGATACTGAGCTCGAGCAGATTGCCATCGCCCTGCCGTGCAGCATGGGTCAATGCAGCGAGCGTCTGACGTACACGCGCCTCGTCACGCGAAGCACGGAGCGATTTGAGACGCGCGATTTGATTTTCACGAACCGCGACGTTGTCGATCTCTAGAATTTCGACAGGGTCTTCCTTGTCGAGCTTGAATTTGTTGACGCCGACGATGACGTCGCGCCCAGAGTCGATTCGCGCTTGTTTCTCGGCGGCGCTAGCTTCGATGCGCAGCTTAGCCCAACCGCTATCCACCGCACGCGTCATGCCGCCCATCGCATCGACTTCCTCGATGATGGACCACGCCTTGTCTGCCATCTCCTGAGTCAGGCGCTCCATCATGTAGCTGCCTGCCCAAGGATCGACCACTTTGGTGATCTGAGACTCTTCCTGCAGGATTAGCTGCGTATTGCGAGCGATACGCGCACTGAACTCGGTCGGAAGCGCGATCGCCTCATCAAAAGAATTGGTGTGCAGACTTTGAGTGCCGCCGAAAACGGCGGCCATCGCTTCGATCGTGGTGCGAACGATGTTGTTGTAGGGATCCTGCTCGGTGAGACTCCAGCCCGAAGTCTGGCAGTGCGTGCGCAGCATCAAGCTCTTCGGGTTCTTGGCGCCGAAGCCCGACATGATCTTCCACCAAAGCAGACGAGCCGCACGCATTTTGGCGATCTCGAGATAGAAGTTCATACCGATACCCCAGAAGAAACTGAGGCGTCCGGCAAACTCATCAACGTCGAGACCCTTTGCGATGGCGGTTTTGACGTACTCCTTGCCATCGGCGAGGGTGAAAGCCAGCTCGAGTGCTTGATTCGCTCCAGCCTCTTGCATGTGGTAGCCGGAAATCGAGATGGAGTTGAACTTCGGCATCTTCTTCGCGGTGTACTCGATGATGTCGCCGACGACACGCATCGAGGGTTCCGGTGGATAGATGTAGGTGTTTCGCACCATGAATTCTTTGAGAATGTCGTTCTGGATCGTTCCCGACAGCTGATCCTGAGCGACGCCCTGTTCTTCTGCGGCCACCACATACGCCGCCAACACCGGCAACACGGCTCCGTTCATGGTCATGGAAACCGAGACGCGATCGAGCGGTATTCCGTCGAAGAGAATCTTCATGTCCAAGACGGAATCGATAGCAACACCGGCCTTGCCGACATCACCCGTAACGCGGGGGTGGTCACTGTCGTAACCACGATGGGTCGCCAAATCGAATGCAACCGACACGCCCTGTCCGCCGGCTGCCAAGGCTTTGCGATAAAACGCGTTCGAAGCTTCCGCCGTCGAAAAGCCGGCGTACTGACGGATGGTCCACGGGCGGACCGCGTACATGGTCGCCTGCGGACCGCGGATGAACGGCGCGAAGCCAGGAAGGGTGTCGGTATAAGACAGTCCCTCGAGATCAGCGGCGGTGTATAGCGGCTTGACCTCAAGACCCTCAGGCGTGGTCCACACTAGGGCGTCGGGGTTGCCCCCCGGCGCAGACTTGGCAGCCGCCTTAGTCCAGACCCCGATGGAGTCGGAGTTCAGAATATCGTCCTTGCTCATGACATCCCTGCAACCCGGGCGAAAAACCTCGGCAGTCTAGCAAGGGGGGCGTTTAGCGGCGAGCAGCGACGACCAAGCCGCCCAAGAAACGGGGTATTCGTGAACTAAGTCTTTTAAATCAACGACTTAAATGATTACCGGGTGGCCGCAGCGCGGTGACTGATGCGTACCAGTTTCGCGACGTCGTAGCCCATGGCGCCGACCTTGCCCACCAACTCCCGATACCGCGCCTCGTCGATGGTCGGGGTACGGGCCATGATCCAGACGTAGTCGCGAGCGCTGCGCGCAATGATCGTCTCAGTGTAGTTCGCATCAACGTGTGAAATGACGTACTCGGCCTTGATCGGCCAGATGAACTGCATGCCCCAAATGGCGTTATTGGTGCCCGGGATGACGAACCCCTTGGGATTCATCTCCTTGGCAGGGCCATCGAGCGCACCCTTATTGAAGGTGAAGGTGGTGAGGATGGTGCCATCCGCTGCGAGCTCATAAGACTCGACGGCGTTATAGATGTCTTTCTCGATGAAGGTTGGGATGACCGCGATGACGTACCAAGGCCCCATGAAACGCGGCAGATCCACCGACGGCACGACCGGCACTGTCACCTTCTGCGGGTTCACGCCGCAACCGCTGAGCAACATGGCGAGGGCCAAAACCCACCACCCGGTACGACGACCCATTCGAGGCGAAGACCCTGAGACATTTTGCATGACTGACTGCTCCAACTGGCTTGGCTAAGTTTACTCAGCGACGTACCAACGCCCGTCGACTCGCTCGAGAACGTAGCGATCAAAAGGCAAACCCTGACCTGCGACATCGTACACCGCGCGATTACCGCCATTTTCGAAGATCACGGCTGAACGCTTCACGATCCTCAGTGCGGCAATCAGCAGCTCGCGACTCGCCATGCTGCGCCGGCAACTGTTGATCAAAGAGTCTAAGGTACGACCAGCGAGGCTGCGCTGAAGTTCCGGGGTTAGAAACTCTTTGTAATAACGATCACATCGACCCTCGACCAGAACCTTCTCGGCCGCCTCCAACATGCTGACGACTTCCGGCGGATTACGCTCCGGAGACTTGACCGACGATGCGCGAGGTGCCGCCGAGACGTCGGCCATCGGCGCTGCGGGCGTCACTGGCCCTCGTGCCTGACGACCCGCCACCAGATCATCGATCAAGGCCTCGAACGCAGGCGGCAGCGCGGCGCGCCACTCTCTCCCGTAAGCCATCAACGTCACGGCTTCGATCGTCTCGATGCGCCCACCGTCCTTGGGAGGACGCAGTTTCACCAACACATGCACGCGCTCGCCATCGCGCGTCGCACTCAACCCCTCGAGACTGTCGTAAACGCGCATGACGGGCGACCACCGACGCGCCAGCGCACGGAAAAAGTTCACGCTGGTCAGTCGCTCTATGTCGGCAAGCGGCATGGCAGTACCGAACAAGCGCTCGCGGATCGCATTACCGCCGCGAGTCGATTCGTCCCTTAATTTTTTAAGGATGCTGAAACGTAAGCGATCAAGTTCAGCCGGGTGAATCGAATAAGCGACAGCCTGATCATCGCCACGGGATAGCGCGAGCAGATAATCACTGGCAGCCTGGCGCTGCGCACTACTGACTGATTCGGCATGACCCAGTGGGCTAACGGTCGCAAAGAAAATGATGGCAAATAATGGGAGGCCGAACAAACGGCGCATACAAATCAACCCTCGTTGTGCTCGCGTGCTTTCAACGCAGAATAGCCGAACTTCCAGCCCATCAAGCGGGTCGCACCAAAGATCACGACATAAGCAGCCATCGACACGAGCAAACCCCAGAGGCCCGACGCGATCCACGATGGTGTGAACGCCTGCGCCGCGATCACTCCAGCGGCGAATGCGGCGACAGCGGGCGGATTCCAGTTCGGCAAATCAGGCAGACGACTCGTGTCGTAATGTCGACCTTGGAAGAGGTAGTAGTCGATGATGACGGGACCAATCAACGGTGGCACGAGATTCGCGATCTGATTGATCCAGTCCATGAAATGTTGATAGATGCCAAGCCCTAAGATCGTACCGATCAAACCGCACACCACGATCGTCACGCGCTTCGGCAACTTGAACACACTCGCTGTTTGAATCGAGGGCAAATACAGGTTGGTGTCGCCGGTGGTCCACAAAGCGAGACTCATCGCAATCAACCCAACGAATGCGATCACCGGGCCAGCGGTTTTGAGATAAGCGCTGAAGTCAAAGCTGCCCGAGACAATACCACCCATCGCACCGATGACTTGTAGAAATATCTGCGTCGCGATCAAAACGATGAAGGGAATCGCGATGGCGACCCAAGCCTTGCGCGCAAAACGCGTGTACTCCGCCATCACCACCCCACCGACAATCCATGAGCCGATCACGAGATTGATAGCCTGATTGTCTGTCAAAGGATTCGTGGCAGAGGCACTTGCCGACAGCGCCAAGAATGCATCCCATCCGCCGGCACGATCGACGTTGAACCAACCGGCATAGAGACCCACCAAGGCAAGCACCACAGTGGATGGCACTGCAACGCGCTCGAGCCCTTTGACTCCTAGATAGGTCGTTGCGGTGTACAGCAAGCCCGCAAAGATGGCGATCGGATAGAACAGAGGGCTCTCGAAACTGCCTGCCCAAGTCAAGCCCATGGCACCCACTACGATGCCTTGCCAACCGATCGTCAAAGCAGCCAGAAACAAAACCGGGAGATACGCGCCGATATTGCCGTAAGTCAGACGGTACAGCAGTCCGCTGTTACACGCTGTCTTGTAACCCATGTAACCGACTAAAGCGCCCACGATGAAATTGATCGTGTTGCCCCACAAGGCATTACGAACTAAGTCGGGGAAATACAGCCCAGCGCCAAGCGAACCGCCCACTAATAGGCCCGTGATCAAGAATCCCCAGCCAAAAGCTAGCGTCAATAATGGCAACGTGTCGCGACGTTGATCGTCACTGAGTGGTGCATTCGGACTGTCGGCGCTCGCGGCTTCTTCACGTTCGTCGAATCGAAACCAATCTGACCAGCGGCTCATATTCTTATTTTCCCCCTGATGCATCGTCGTGCTTACGACCGAGTAACCATCCGTTCCCTACCCACAGTACGCCCAATAGCGCACCGATCAACGCGGCACTCGTCGGTGAGGTGCCCACAGCGTCGAGCGCTGTTTTAGCTTGTGCGCCCACATAATCTGCGGCTCTATAGACGGGAACGTCGATAAAGCTTTTGGCTTTGTATTTAGATTCCGTATCGAGCGAACCCCAAAGCATCTCGCGGCCCGGCCTGATAAAGGCGTACTCACCCCAACGCCGTAGCACGAGTAGCGCCGCAATCATGCCGAATACATTGAAGACCGACAGCAACATGAATCCAATCACCATCAAAAATGGCACGAAGGTCAGTAACGTTCTGACCCCAAGCTTCGATGCGATGCGGCCCGTGAGGAAAAGCTGGGAGAAAATAGTCAAAGATTGAACGACGAAGTCGATCGTGGCGAATACTTCGGTTCGGCGAGTCGTGTCTTCGAAGGTTTCGGTGACGATTCGCAGCTGCTCGAAGTATAGAAAGGTGTTGACCGCAGACAACAGAACGACAAAGGACGCGATACCCAACAGGTAGGGAGATCGGAGCACGATGAAAACGCCGGCAAATGGATTACCCCCTAGACCCTCATCCGGTGTAATCGCAGCATTATTCGTCGCCGCGGCCAAACGCTCGTTACGCTCCCGATTCCAAATGCCGATCAAGATGCGCTGACAAATGATGGCACCGAGAAACCCGACGGACCCTATGTACAACACCCCAGAATTCCCGATCGAGTCAACGAGCACTCGAGCAATCAGCGGGCCGACCAATGCACCAAAGGTTCCGCCGGCCGCGATGAACCCGAACAAGCGCTTGGTTTGCTCGGCGGAGAACATCTCGAGGAGAAAGCTCCAAAAGACCGAAACCAGCATGAGATTGAGAACGCTGATCCAGACATAGAAGAAAGTTCCAACTCGCAGATTGGATTCATCCATCTGGATGTTGAAACCAATGATGCCGAGAATGACGGCAACCGCGCCGTAGACCCATGGCAGTAAAATGCTGCGGCGAAAGCGCGCGATGAGCCAGCCATAAAGCGGCACGATCAAAATGGCGAACAAAGCGGTGTAAAACCAAAGATCGGCAACGCGATCGCGGCCGAGCAAAGTCGCCACGGTCTCGCGCACCGGCCTTACGGCAAAATAGCTGCCTAGTACAAAGAAGAACAAACAAAACGCCGCAACGACAGCGGCCGTTTCGCGCGGCTCTACTTTTGCGAAGCGCGCCAACTGTCGCTGAAGGGCTGTCTCATTTTTCATCGACTTTCAGACCTCCGAAGAGGAGTGCCCAATTCGGCGCGCCTGTCGCATTGCTCGCGACGACCTCAAACGTTTTTTGAAACGCTTCCGGACGATTAAGAGCGGCAACCGCAATCGCTGCGACATCGGCACGTGCGATGCGTCCCTGACGTGATAGATCGTCACCTTGCATCATCATCGGCAAAAACTCGCCCCCTGCCGCCTCAGTCAGACCACCGGGCCTCACGATTGTGTATGGCACGCCAGAGGCTCGCAGCGCATCCTCGCCCTTGAGCTTCCAAGTCAAAATATTGGAGTACATTCGGTTGAGCGGATGATCACGATGGGTCGCACCCATCGAGGAAACGAGGACAAAATGGCGAACCTTCGCCTTGGCCGCTGCCTCCGCCAAGCGACGAACGCCACCGTAATCGACAAGCTCGGGAGTATTCGATGGATCGTTGCGTACGTTAGATCCCAACGCCGAAATGATGAAGTCGACACCATCGACCGCTTTTGAAATCCCTTCACCGGTGCGCACATCACCCACAATGAAGGTCGCCGTATCGCCGAGCGCCGCACGAGCGCGCGCTTCGTCACGGACGAGTGCGCGTACCTGATAGCCCGCGGCAAGTGATTGCTCGACGGCCGCGCGACCTGTTCTGCCGGTCGCACCGACGACGAGCACGGTTCGAGCAAGCGCACCCGTTGGCTCGGCGGCGAAACCAATGGCGGTAAATGACAGCGCATAAAGCGAGATCGCCACGGCGAGTCGGCGTAATCCGAAGTTCATCGATCGACTCTCCCCAATCGCATCGAGACCAAGTCGATGATATCCCCTCGACGGGGGATAGAGATATGAGCGCCGCGGCGCTGCAGCGCCGATTGCAATAATCGTGCGGGTTCGGGTTCGCCGTGAACCAGACAGACCGGGGGATGCCCACCGAAGCTGTCATACCAGCGCAATAAATCTCGCTGCCCACCGTGAGCGGACAAACCACCGACGGTATGCACGGTCGCCCGAACCGGCACCGAAGCCCCATGAATGGTGGCCTTAGGTGCGCGATCCACCAAGACTCTACCGAGAGTGCCGGGCGCCTGATAGCCGGTGAAAATGACGTGACATTCGGCGCGCGGCAGGTTGTGCGCGAGGTGGTGCAGCACGCGTCCGCCGTTGCACATACCGCTGCCTGCGATGATCAACGCATGTGAACGTCGCGCGTTGATTAGTCGTGATTCGTCGGCAGTCCGCGTCAGGACTAGATTTGGCAAGTTCGGCATCGACGCAAAGCTGCCCCGCAAACGAACGGCCTCCTCATCATATCTCTCAGGATGACGCCAGTAGATCTCGCTCGCCTTGATCGCCATCGGGCTATCGAGAAAGATCTGCCAGCGGTGCAGATTCCATTGCGCGGCGTGCTGACCGAGTAGATACAACAACTCTTGGCTACGACCCACTGCAAACGCGGGAATGATGATATTTCCGCGATCCCGATCGGCTTGCTCAATGATTTCGCCGAGCTCGACGAGTGTTGCCGCTCGATCGCGGTGATCGCGATCACCGTAAGTGCTCTCCATCACGATAAGGTCGGCCGACTTGAATCCATACGGATCCTGCAAAATCGGCGAATCGTATTGACCGAGATCGCCACTGAAGACGATCCGCCGGACCACGTCGAGTTCTCGTAACTCAAATTCGATACTCGCCGACCCCAGTATATGCCCTGCTTCACGCAGACGTACGGACATGCCGGGAAAGGGCGCGTATTCGGTGTCATAGCGAATGACCCGAATTAGCTTGAGACATTGCTCGACGTCATCGACATCAAATAGAGGGTGCGCTTCAGGCTCACCTGGCTCGCGATGCCGGTTGATGCGCTCGACTTCACGCAGCGCAAGATCGGCGCTGTCGTGCAACAGAATCGGCAGCAGATCACGACAAGCGGCATTGGTGTAGATCGGGCCACGAAAACCGCGCTTGACCAGTAACGGTAAACGCCCGCTGTGATCGATATGGGCGTGTGTCAGGAACACGGCTGCCAGGGACTGCGGCTTGAACGGGAAGTCCTCGCGGTTACGCGTCGCCGTCGCTCGGCCACCTTGAACCATGCCGCAATCGATGAGAACCGATTCGCCCCCGTGCCGCAAAACGTGACAGGAGCCGGTCACTTCGCCAGCGGCGCCGTAAAACTCGATCTCCATGGCCAAGCTCTCCCGAAGCCTTTGCGCCGACACCCGATCGGCGGCGTGTTTGGGTATATTGTGGTGCTTCACCCGAGCAGATGTGAACCGGAGAGCACTCGTGATCAGTTTGAATATCAACGGCGTCCAACGCGAAGTCGAAGCTGACGCGGATATGCCCCTTTTGTGGGCACTGCGCGACATCCTGCAACTCACTGGCACGAAGTACGGCTGCGGCATCGCACAATGCGGCGCCTGCACCGTCCATCTCGATGGCCAGCCCATTCGCTCCTGCTCGATCCCGGTCTCGGCAGCCGTGGGTGGTCGGATCACGACCATCGAGGGCATCGCCGAGGGTGAGAAATTGCACCCGGTTCAGCAGGCGTGGATCGAACTCGACGTTGTGCAATGTGGCTACTGCCAGTCCGGCCAGATCATGTCGGCGGTTGCGCTGCTCGAAACCAACACCAATCCGAATGATGCGGATATCGACGCTGCGATGAACGGCAACATCTGCCGTTGCGGCACGTATCCGCGAATCCGCGCTGCCATCAAACGCGCGGCCGAGATCAAGCGAGGCGGCAAGTCGGCATGAGCTCGGAAGGTAAAGGCACGGCCGACAACGGTCGGCGCCAATTTTTGATCGGTATCGGTGTCGTAGCCGGCGGAACGGCGGCTGGCATGGCGCTGCGACCCTGGCTGGTCGGCGCTGCCGAGGCCAATCGCCCACCTGTCGATTTCCAGCCGCATGCTTTCGTACGGATCGGCTCGGATGACACCATCACCGTCATCATCGGCAAAAGCGAAATGGGTCAAGGCGTGTACGGCAGCCTGCCCATGATTCTCGCCGAAGAGCTCGATGTCGATCCGACTCGTGTACAGGTCGAGATCGCGGGTGTCGATCCGGCATTCAATCATCCTTTCCTGCCTGCACAGTTCACCGGCGGCAGCATGAGCGTGATGACGACCTACGATGCGTTGCGACGTGTCGGTGCTCAAGCGCGTAGCGCGCTGCTCACCGCAGCGGCACAGCAGTGGAACGTCGATGTCATCACACTCACGACCGACAACGGCGTGGTACGTGACTCTCGGGGTCGTCGCTTGCGTTATGGTTCATTGGTAGAGGCTGCCAATCGGCTGCCGCTGCCTGACCCGACTAGCGTCACTCTCAAAGATCCGTCCACGTTCAAATATATCGGTAAGCCTCAGCGCCGACTCGATAGTCCAATCAAAGTGACCGGCAAGGCGACTTTCGGTATCGACGTCGTGCGGCCCGGCATGCTGACGGCCGTCATCGCAAGACCACCGGCCTTCGGTGCGAGCTTGCGCGGTTTCGATGCAACGGCAGCTAAAGCCATCAGCGGCGTTGTTGAAGTTAAAGCCGTACCGAGCGGTGTCGCCGTCATCGCACAACACACCTATGCAGCATTGCGTGGTCGTGAGGCCCTCGTACTCGATTGGGACACGAGCGCCAACGATGCGCTCTCAAGCGATGGTCTGCGCGATGAATGGCGCACACTCGCCAAACGTCCCGGCTTGGTCGGTAAGAATGTCGGTGACGTCAACGCGGCCTTCCGTTCGGCGGCGCGTACGATCGACGTCGAATACGAACTCCCCTACCTCGCGCACGCTTGTATGGAGCCGCTGAACGCCGTGGCTGAAGTGACCGCAGACGGCTGCGAGCTCTGGCTTGGTACTCAGTCGCAATCACAGGATGCCCGCTTCGTCGCCGAGGCCTTGGGTATCGAGCCCTCGAAAGTGCGTATCCACACCATGTTCTTGGGCGGTGGATTCGGTCGTCGGGCCAGCGCCGTGTCGGATTTCGCCGTGGAGGCAGCTCTCGTCGCGCAGGCTGTCGGCAAACCGGTCAAAGTGGTGTGGACGCGCGAAGACGATATGCGTGGTGGTTACTACCGACCGCTGAGCTTCAATCGCGTCAAGGCAGCGATTGGCGCCGATGGCATGCCGCTCGCGATTCATCACACCACCGTCAGTAAGCCCGTGCTTGCCAACACGGCCATGGGCAAAATGGCGGTGAGCAAAGAAGGTCTCGATCCTTCGACGATCGAAGGCTCGGCCGATATGCCTTATGCCATCCCGAATCTGCGTGTCGAAGTACACAACACGCGCGAAGCAGTCCCTATTCTATGGTGGCGGTCAGTAGGCCATTCGATCACTGGCTTTGTGACCAATAGCGTCATAGACGAACTCGCGGTACTCGGCGGCAAAGACGTCTACGAATATCGTCGTGAACTGCTCAAAGAAAAGCCGCGTCATTTGGCCGTGCTGGAGCGGGCCGCCACCGAGGCGAACTGGGGCCAAGCCTTGCCTGCGGGTCACTTCCACGGTATCGCGCTGCAAGAGAGCTTCGGCAGTATCGTGGCCCAAGTCGCCGAGGTGTCGGTGTCCGAGGGCAAAGTTCGAGTTCATCGCGTGACCTGCGCGGTCGACTGCGGACTCGCCGTCAACCCGAGCCAGGTCGTTGCACAAATGGAAAGCGGTATTCTCTACGGGCTCTCCGCAGCACTCGACGGTGAAATCAACATCGAAGGCGGTCGCGTGGTCGAAGGTAATTTCGACCGCTATCGCGTACTTCGTTTGGTGGACTCACCGGCTATCGACGTGCATATCGTCAACAGCGGCGGACCGATCGGCGGCATCGGCGAACCAGGAACACCCCCGATTGCACCGGCTGTCTGCAACGCCATCTTTGCCGCTACCGGTCAAAGAATCCGACGCTTACCGATCAGCAAATCGCTCAAGGTCTAGGGGCGCCAGCGGCCAAATAATCGACGGCGACGTTGGCGATCGCGCGCGCCGCCGTCGGTATCGCCGCTTCATCCACCAGGAATAACGGCGAGTGATTCGAAGCGGCCGTCAGAACCTTGTCAGACGGCGTCACACCGACAAAGAAAAAGAAGCTCGGCACTTTTTGCGCGAAGAACGCAAAGTCTTCGGCGCCCGTCACGAGCGGCACGGTGCGCACGTTTGCCTCACCGGCAACACGCTGTAAAGTCGGAATCACTTTTCGAGTGAGATCCGGATCGTTATTGACCACCGGATTACTGCCCGGATCGATCTCGAGCGTGGCCGTGGTGCCACTCGCCTCGGCGATATTCTCGACCATGCGCTGCATGCTCTTGAGGATATCCGCGCGCTGCAAGGCGTCAAAGGTACGAATCGTGCCGACCATCTCGACTTCGTCCGGAATGATGTTATGACGGATACCGCCCTTGATGGCGCCCACCGTCACGATGGCTGGATTTGCGGTGATATCCGTCTGTCGCGAAACAATAGTTTGCAACGCGCCGACCAATTGAGATGAGACGACGATCGGATCGACACCACCCCACGGCCGTGCACCATGCGTCTGACGTCCTTTGACGACAATTCGGTAGGAGTCTGAAGCCGCCATCAACGGGCCGCCGCGATAGCCGATCATGCCGGTGCGCATATTCGCAAACACATGCAAACCGAACACCGCCTCGGGCTTATAACGATCTAGCACGCCTTCTTTGACCATCAGACTCGCGCCACCTTCTTCGCCAACGGGTGCGCCTTCTTCGGCAGGCTGGAAGAGAAAGACGACTTTGCCGGGCAGTTCGTCCTTCACCGACACCAAGGCTTGTGCAACGCCCATCAATACCGACGTGTGTACATCGTGACCACAGGCATGCATGACGCCGACCGTTTCGTTTCGATAAGTCGCGGTGACTTTTGAGCGGAACGGAAGATCGTTCTGCTCTGTTACGGGCAGAGCATCCATATCCGCTCGCAGAGCGATGACCGGTCCCGGCTTGCCGCCTTCTAGTACGGCAACGACACCCGTCACTGCGACACCGGTTTCGACTTTGAGGCCGAGTGAACGCAGATGCTCAGCGACGATTTTCGAGGTGCGGAACTCTCGATTGGACAATTCGGGGTTTTGATGCAAATCGCGACGCCACTCGATGATCTTCGGCTGCAATGACTCAAGCGCAGCATCGACCTTCGTGTTGATCGACTCCGCTGCCGACAGTGTCGAGAGCGGCAACAGCGATGCTACGGCGAAACCCAAAACCCGGAGAGAACGAGTCGCGATGTATTTCATGGAACGGCGCCTCCCGCGCGCTCAGATCCGAACCAGTTCGAAGATCGACAGCTTACCTTTTCTTTCGCCGAGCGCCAGAAAGCGCCCATCCGGCGACCAGCGCAGGCACGAGGGCTCGGAGTCAGTGAGATGGGCGTCGATCGCCGCAGGAAACTTACCCGGCAACCAGAGCGACAACCGCCAATCGAGACCCGCCGTCGCCAAAAAATTTCCGCGTGGTTGATAGGCGAGACATTCGATGCGATCCGTATGGCCTGCCAGTTGCTGCGGTGACGATCCCTCAGGTCCTTTACCACCGAAATCCCAGACCACGACACGATCGCCAGCAGCGGTGGCGAGATAACGCGAGTCGCCGCTCCATCCGAGCTGGTCGACCTTGCCGGGATAACCGCGCATCTGCGAATCCCGCCCTGTCGCGAGGTACCAAAAGTGCACGGATCCATCTTGAGTGCCGGCGGCAAGAAATTTGCCGTTACCGCTGAAGTTGACGGTGATGCACGGCGCCGCCCATCGATAGTGACGAACCGGGTAACGCGGCCCCTCGAGTCGATGCACCACGACGCCGCCATTGATAGCGGCCGCCAGATCACGGCCACTCTTGTCAAAGCCGAGTGCTGCAACCGTCGCCTCGAGTGATGGCAGTGCATGCTGCGACTCGAGTTGCGAGTTCCAAAGGGAAATCTGTTTGCCCGCTGCGCTCGCCAACTGTGAGCCATCGGGGGAGAACGTGAGGTGGGTCGTCCACGACTTCGAAGGCCGCTGTCGTGCTAGAACTTTTCCGTCGATGGCATCGTAGAGCCGCAGCTCGCCATCCTGCCCGCTACTGACGAAGAGCGCCTGCTTGGGATGCCAAGCGACGGCCAACGCGCCAAGCCCATGCTGACCCACCTCTGACACGGATAGCGCATCGCTGGAGTTTTCGATGCGACAAACCTTGCCTTCCCCACCGGCGACCGCGAGACGACTGCCATCAGCCGCCCAAGCGATATCGACGATGTAATCGTCGAGAACAGCCGTACCGCGTGGTTCGAGTAGTGCCGGAGGTGACTTCATGACATCACGCGAAGCAGGAGTGGAAACCTGCCTCGAGCTCCTGACGATCGAGATTGCGTCCGATGAACACCAATGTATTCACTCGATCGACACCGGGCGGCCACGGCCGCTCCAGTTGACCGTCGAACATCATGTGTACGCCGTGAAAGACGTAACGGCGCGGCTCGCCCTTGATGGAAACGACGCCCTTCATTCGAAAGATATCGGCGCCTCGGCTTTTGAGAAGGTAGGACAGCCAATCGTTAAGCTTGTTGGGATCGACCGCACGCGGATCGGTCAAACCGATCGACGAAATCTCCTCGTCGTGATGGTGTGATGCAAAGCGTCGCTCGACGATCGGCTTGGCACCCTCGATACGTAAACCAAATTCGATCGGTGCGTGCTCGACGACCAGCACATAACGGCCCGCACGTTCGATATCGATATGAAAGTGGCTGCCGTCGTGTCCCACGTCGATGCGATAAGGCGCAGTAGCAGGTTTCAGCGTACCGCCACAATCAATCTGCACACCATCCTCAGCGAAAGCGCGAACGGCGGGCTCGATGTTGTCGGCGATAACCGCCGCAGGCTCACCCGCTCCGGCCGTCAACAAGGCGACCGCCAGTCCGCCCTCGTGTGCATGATCGTGATCGTGATCGTGATGGTCATGACCGTGATGTCCATGATCATGTGCATGATGCTCATGATGCGCGTGATCGCAATTCTCATCGTGATGGTGATGCTCGTGATGATGCTCGTGTGCATCACTCCCTGTTCGGAGTTCGTGGCGACCCGCGGCAAGATCGTAAAGCCCGGCCCACTCGAAAGGATATTGCGGCTCTAGAAATGCCGAATCGACGGCCAGCGCGCGATTCAGATCGAAAGCGCCAACATCGAGTACGCGCTCGATGGGTACGTCGGCATTACGAGTGCGGAAAATTTTGGCCGTGCCGTTGATGGCGCGGATACGCCGCTCGATACGCTCCAACTCCGCTTCGCTCACGAGATCGACTTTATTGAGAAGGATCACGTCGGCAAAGGCGACTTGCTCACCTGGTTCTTTCATTTCATCGAGGTGCTTTTCGATATGGTGCGCGTCGATGACGGTGACGATCGCATCCAGCAAAAACTGCTGTTTGAATTCGTCATCAAGGAAGAAGGTTTGAGCAACAGGGCCCGGATCGGCCATACCTGTTGTTTCTACGATGATGTAGTCGAATTTATCGCGGCGCTTGAGCAGCTGCCCGAGAATACGCAGCAAGTCACCGCGCACGGTGCAGCAAATGCAGCCGTTATTGGTTTCGAAGATTTCCTCTTCGGCGCCGATAACGAGTTGGTGATCGATGCCGACCTCGCCGAACTCGTTTTCGATGACGGCGATCCGCTTGCCGTGATTTTCCGACAAAATGCGGTTGAGTAACGTGGTCTTTCCAGACCCCAGAAATCCCGTCAGGACGGTGACGGGTACCCGATCCGTGGTAGCCATAGTGCGTACATGATAACGTACGGCATGGCCAAAACCGGCGAGTCACCTGTCTCTCCTCACGACCATCAGAGCTGCATCCAGCATGCGCTCGATACCGCCGCCAGCCTCTGTGAGGAGCGCGGCCTGAATTTGACGTCGATCCGCCGACGCGTACTCGAAATCGTCTGGCGCTCGCACGAACCGATCGGCGCGTATCAGATCCTCGCGGAACTCGCCAAAGAGCGGGATAAGGCCGCACCACCAACCGTCTATCGTGCGCTCGATTTCCTGATCGATGCGGGGCTTGTGCATCGAATCGACTCACTCAATGCCTTCGTCGGCTGTGGCGAACCCACCCATCCGCACATCGCTCAATTCATTGTTTGTCGCCGGTGTCATCGGGTTGCGGAGATCGACGATCCGGCAATCAACGCGCTGCTAACCGAGCGCTCGCGGGAAATCGGTTTTCGCATCGAGCCGAGTTCGCTCGAATTGAAGGGTCTTTGCAGCGATTGCGAGACGACTGCGTCCTGACGAACGACTCGCCCTAGCGGGCGATCAAGAAGATCCCGATCAGCAACAAGGCGACGCCGACGAGACGCGTGGCATCCACAGGCTCGCGCGCGAAGCCGAGCAAGCCATAGTGATCGACGATGATGGAGGCGATCATTTGTCCGCCGACCGTCAAAGCCAGCAGCAACAGCGCCCCAAGTCGTGGCCCGGTGAACGTGGCCGTCGCCACATAGGCGGCACCAAGTGTGCCGCCGAGCCACGCCCACCAAGGCACCGCTGAAAACTGCTCGCGCGACGGCCAATCGACCCGAAACGCGGTCAACAGCAGCACCAACAATACGGTACCGACTAGGAAGTTCCCGAGTGCTGCCAACGGCGCGCTGCCGAGTGCACGGCTGACGGCCATATTGAAGGCCACCTGCACGACGAGGCCTGCACCGACCAATAACGCCAACACCATGGAAACGGTTTTCATCGAACTCACCCCTATCTCAACCAGCGCTTCGAAATCCAGTCACGAAGTGCACGGTAGCGGGCGATGCGCAAAATCAGAAACCAGAAAAAACGTTTCCGCCACGGCACAGGCCGTGGCGGAATCGCTTTGGAGACTATCGCAGACACGTCCTCGTGCATGACGAGGAGCATAGCCTGCTTAGAAGCTGTAGCGCATCGTCAAACCCCAGGTCGTCAGACGCGGGTGGGCGACGGTGTAGCGGAAGGGGAAGAAGGTTCCGCCCGAGATCACGCCGGTCGGCAACGTATTGCTGAAGAAGACGTCACGAAACGCACCGGTCGGTGCGTCTTCGCCGGTCAAGTTACGTCCCCACAACTCCACCGTCCAAGCATCGCCACGTAAACCCATGCTGGCGTTGACGTTGGTCGAACGCGGCACGATGGTCTGGTTCGATGCATCCGCGAACTGCTTGCCACGATGGGAGACATCCGTTCGGAAGAACCAGTCGCGATCACTGCCCACCGCTCGCGTCAGCTGGAAGCCAGCATTCGCCTGCACTTTCGAAGTGCGTAAGATTTGATTGCCCGAAATGTCACCGGTCGGCGCGTAAGTCGGGAAATCAACGAAGCTGTCGACGCGTGCGTTGTCGTACTTCGGATCCGCATAAGAAATACCGAAGTTCAGATCGAAACCGCGAACCGGTCGCGCAACGATCGAAAACTCCACACCGTCGACCGAGGCATCGCCGGCATTCACGTTGATACCGGTCGGCGTCACGATGTCCTGACCACCGATGTTCGAGACCACCTGAGGAATGACGATGTCCGACCAATCGAGATGATAAATGTCGAGTTCGATACCGAGGCGGCGATCAAAGTATTCGGACTTCACACCGAACTCGTAACTCATCAAAGTTTCGGCATCGAAGGCGCCCGGCAGCGTCACATCGACGGTCGGTGCACTCAACAATCGCACTGTCGTCGGATCAAAATCGCCCGACTTCTCGGAGTGTGCAACGGCGAGATACGTGGTCACATTTTCCAAGGGCTTGAAGCGCAGCGTTCCGCGCCAGCTCAACAAATCCCACGTTTCTTCACCTTGGACTTTGGTGCGGGTATCGCGGAAAGAGCGATTCTCTTCCGTGTAGCGCGCATCGACCGAGCCGGTGAGCCTGTCCGTGAAGTCGTACTCGAGCGCGGCAAATACAGCCGGGGCATCCGCGTTCTCGAAGAACACGGGCTCGAGCCTTCCGCCGCCCTGCGGGTCGGTAAAGTACGGCAGGAATGCCGCGTTACCGGCGCCAGGAGCGAAATCGCGTACCGTCGTTGGGCCAAGTGCGGTACAGGCAAGACAGAAGGAATAGAAATCCGCTGGCAACTTGGCGGTTGCCAACACACCATCGACACCTTCGGCCGATTCGCGATCGTAGTAATAGGCGCCAACGGTATACCGCAGCGCCGCCTCGCGATCGCTCGCGTAACGAAGCTCTTGACTGATTTCTTCGACCTCGACGCCACCACCGATCTGCAACAAGCCGGTCGTGAATTGCTTGGTCGGCCCCGTGACGAGACCGAGCCCCGGAATCGTGCGCGTCGGCGTCGGCTGATAGGTGTAGATCAACGGCTGCGATGAGCTGCGATTACCATCAACGACGAAGCCTTGGGTCACGCGGGAGAACCCGCTGATCGCATCGAGCGTTGCGCCATTGGCCATATCCCAATGCAACTTGAGGTTGCCGCGGGAGACATGGCGCTTCTCCCCCGTGGCACCACTTTCGACTGCCAAAGAATCCTGATCGACCGAAGGCAGTTCGCCGCAATAGTTGAGCACGCGGCTCGAGCGCGGCGCGGCAACGCCGAGATTGATGTCGCGTACGCGACGATCTTCGCAATTCGCCGCTAACGAGTTAGCAGCCGAACTCGCAATCCGATCGTCCGAGATGTAAAGCCCGAGCTGAGCTTCAAACGTATCGCTCGGCGCCCAGATCAGCGAACCGTTGAGCGTACGGTAACGATACCCGCCGATATCCTCGCGGCGTCCGCCACCACTGTATTGATTCTCGTACGAACCATCCCACTCGTCCTGCGTCACCGACAGACGACCCGAGAGGCCGGCCTCCGTCAAAGGTCCGCTGACGGTCAGTGCTGCCAAGCGCTTACCGTCGTTACCGACCGTCACCGTCGCTTTACCTGAGAACTCGTTGCTCGGACGCGCCGTGACATAGTTGATGGCACCGCTAAAAGCATTGCGCCCATACAGCGCGGCCTGCGGACCCTTCACCACCTCGATGCGCTCGAGATCCAGTTGATTGAAGTTGATGCCCTCGCGACCGGCGACGTAAACGCCATCGAGGAAGATCGCCGTGTTGAGCTCGCCGAAGATATCGATGGGAGCAACACCACGAATCACCGGAGCCGGTAAGAACTCACCGAGCACGTTCGAGAAGGTGAGACCCGGCGTGAAAGCCGCAACGTCATCGAGATTCGAAATACCGCGAGACTCGATGGCCTCGGCAGTAAACGCGGTGATCGCGAGCGGCACATCGAGCAGTTGTTCGCTCGTCTTACGGGCGGTAACCACCACCTCTTCGAGGACAGCAAAATCGGCGTCGGCTTCGACCGATTGCTGCGCCGACAAGTGAGAGCCGGCAGTGAAAGCGAGCATCGCGGCCAGGTGAGCCGCGACAAGACCGTGGGGTGAACGTGGTTGTTTCATGATCTAGCTTCCTCGACATCCATGCACTTGTGTTTTGGGTTTCGCTATGCGAAACGTGCCCTGTTGCGGTCGTGAAAACCGAGTGACGTTCCCCCTTCCCTGACATCACCGTTCAACAGGGGCGTGATTGGAACACGGATGGCATCGCCGAGACATGTTTTAATAAGACTAATTCTCAATTAAGTGCCCTTAATCGACCATCCAGCGGTCGCTTGGGGCCAGAGGATCCAGAGCCATGAGTAAAAAAACCTCATCCAAGATCGATCGACGCGCCCTGCTCACAGGGGTGGCCGCCGCCAGCGTTGCGGCCGCGACAACGACGGCGAGAGCCGACAGCCCGGCACCATCACCCACAGCCAAAAACGACACCGTTGGATCGGTCTCGGTTGCGCAGCGTGGTGCGTACGAGAAGGTGGCGCTGAAACAGGACTTCGTGAACGTCGCCGCGATCCAGTCCCAGCTTTACTCCATCGATCTGCGGGACAAGGCCGCCACCAACAAGCGCAACCTGCAACGCGTGCTGCGCTTGATCGATCTTGCGCAGAACTCCCCGGAAGAATGGAACGGCGAGCGCCGCTGGGGATCGAAGGTCGATCTCATCTGCATGCACGAGTTCCCGATTCAGGGATTTCAGCCTTGGACTCGCAAGGAACTCAATCAAATCGCGTACGAGTTGCCGGGACCCGAGTCGGAGGCGATCGGTGAGCGTGCAAAACGTTATGGCTGCTACATCTCCTTCGGCTGTTACGCCAAAGACAAAGACTGGCCGGATCACGTCATCAATATGTCGGTGTTGGTGGGTCCGGACGGCAAAATCGTCAGCAAGCAGTGGAAGGCTCGTAATATTTTGGGGCTCTTCGGCGATGGCGCCCTGATCGGCACCACGGTTTATGACGTGCTCGACCGTTATGTCGAAATGTATGGCTGGGATGCCGTTCTTCCGGTCGCACGCACCGACATCGGTAATATCGCTATCACCGCCGTCGGCGCAGAGCCCATGCTCTACACCTGCCTCGGGCTGAAAGGCGCTGAAATTCTCGTCTTGTCCGTGACGGGCGGCAGTAATGCGGAATCGGCCATCCAGACTGCACGCGCCAATCGGCTTTACACGCTCGGCGTCGGTAATGCCGTGTCACCAAACAACATTGGCTTCCCGGAATCCTCGGGCACGCGCGATGAAGGAACGGTCATCGTCGACCCGCGTGGTACGGTGCTCGCCAAGACGGATAATCATCACGAAGACATCATCACGGCGCGAATCCCGATCGCTGACTTCCGTAAGACCCGTCGCGTGCAAGAGTTACCGATGGCGTTGATGCTGCCGGTGTTCCAGCAATATCAACCGACGTTCCAACCGAACGCCTTCATGGACAAACTGCCTGCTACTTATCAAGAAGCTGGCGAGATCGTTCGCAAACGCATGTCGATGAAGTCGGGCGGCTGACATGACGGACAACGCAGCTCTCGGTGCAGCACTAACGGCATTGCAAGCAAAAGTCGGCACCGAAGTTCATGTCAGCGACTGGATGACGATCACCCAAGATCGCATCAATCAGTTTGCCAAAGCGACGGACGATCATCAGTGGATCCATGTCGATGCCGCGCGCGCTTCCAAAGAATCACCGTACGGCAAGGCGATTGCGCATGGCTATCTCACACTTTCCTTGCTCGTTCCGTTGCGCGGGCTGGTTGATGAGAGCAAACCCTACGCAACAGGCGTGCGAAGCGTGATCAACTACGGGCTCAACAAATTGCGTTTTCCAAACGCGGTTCGCGTCGATTCCCGTATCCGCGGTCGATTCACCTTGGTGGCCGTCGAACCAGTGGCTCCATCGGTACTGCAGATCACGGAGCAATACCAGGTTGAGATCGAGGGTGAGAGCAAGCCTGCGTGCATCGCCGAAACGGTGATGCGTCTGTTCTTTTGAGGTCGCGTTAAATATGTCGGCTGTTTTCCTTGACTATGCAACCGTCGACGACGGCGATCTTGATCCGCGCAATATGCAAGCCAGTGCACCCGGCCTGCGCCTCTTGGCCAATACGCCACAAAGCGGCGTGGTCGAGGCCATACAAGATTGCGAAATCGTATTGCTCAACAAACTCAAGATCACGGCAGACGTGATGGCTGCGTCCCCCAAATTGCGCCTCATCGCACTCTCCGCTACCGGAACGAACAACATCGATCTCGTGGCCGCCGCCGAGAGAGGTATCGCGGTATGCAATATCCGCGACTATTGCACTCCGTCGGTCGTCCAACATGTGCTCGGTACCTTGCTCATGCTCACCCACCGGCTGCGCGAGTATTCGAGGATGGCGGTCGATGGAACGTGGTCGCGCAGCCAGCATTTCACACTGCTGACACATCCGATTCGGGAACTGCATGGCCTCACGCTGGGCATCGTTGGCTACGGCGTGCTTGGACAAGCGGTTGCCAACGCCTGCCAGAGCGCGCTCGGCATGAAAGTGCTAGTTGCCAATCGTCAGGGCGAAGCGGCACAACCCGGTCGAGTTGCGCTCGACGAGCTGCTTCAACAAGCCGACGTCGTATCTTTGCACTGTCCCCTTACGGAACAGACTCGTCATCTACTCGATGCGCGACGGCTCTCGCTCATGAAGCGCGATGCGATCCTCATCAACACGGCGCGAGGTGCGCTGGTGGATCTCCATGCACTCGCGGCTGCATTACGTGCAGGTCGCTTAGGCGGCGCAGCGATCGATGTACTGCCGGAGGAACCGCCCATCTCCGGCAGCCCGCTATTCGCCGACGATTTGCCTAATCTCATCGTCACTCCGCATACCGCTTGGGCTGCGCGGGACTCGCGGCAGCGCTGCCTCGACGAAATTGCCGCCAATATCATCGACTGGCGCGCCGGTGGTCGTCGCGGTCGTGTCGTTTGATCATCGCCCATAAGTTTCGGTAATACCGCCTCACGGCAGTTACTGACTCGCTGAATGTCGGGAATAGGCTAAAATCCGCCTCCCCGACTTCCCGGGGCATTCTTTGATCAGCAGGCCTCTCATCATGCTTACCGTGACCCGGGTTCGACTCGCTTTGCTCGCCGTCGCCTTGACACTGACTGCGTGCTCGGAATCTCCGGCGCCGGGTAACGGCAAGCCGGGCGGGAACTTCGGCGGCCCGGGCGGCCCGCCCCCGACCGTTGTCACTGGCACGATGGAAAAGCGACCCTTTGGCGTCGTCATCGAAGCTGTCGGCACGGCGCTCGCCAAAGAATCGGTCGAAATCACCTCGAAGTCGACCAACACGATTACGGCCGTTCGATTCATTGAGGGCCAAAATGTCGCTGCGGGTGCCATATTGGTGGAATTCGATCGCGCGCAAACGGCAGCCGCGCTGGCCGAGGCCGAAGCGAACCTGATCGAAAGTCGTAACCAATTCAATCGCGGCCGAGACCTGTCCGTCACTCAAGCATTATCCAAAGCTCAACTCGACCAGCTCGAAACGGCGGTCAAAACAGGCGAAGCGCGCGTCGCTGCGGCTAAGGCGAGGTTGGCTGATACCGTCATTCGCGCGCCGTTCGCGGGTCGCACCGGGTTTCGTCGCGTCTCATTGGGTGGTCTCGTCAATCCGGGCAGTGTCATCACGACACTCGACGATACGTCGATCATCAAACTCGAATTCTCGGTCTCGCAGACCTACCTCAACGATCTGAAGCCCGGTCTCGCTGTGGAAGCGGTGGCCGAAGGCTTGGGCGCACGTGTATTTGGCGGCAAGATCAGCGCCATCGATTCGCGTGTCGATCCAGTGACTCGTTCAGTCACCGTTCGCGCCGAATTGCCGAATGCCAACGGCGACATCAAGCCGGGACTCTTCATGAAGGTTCGCGTGCGCGGCACCGAGAAGCCGACTTTGATGATCCCTGAAGAGGCGCTGGTACCAGAACAAGGTCGTACCTACGTCTTCGTCGTCGAAGGCGGCGAAGCAAAACGTCGCGAAGTCAGTATCGGCGGACGCGAGCCGGGCAGCGTCGCGATCTTGAGCGGACTCGAAGGCACCGAAACCCTAGTGGTCGAAGGTATGCAACGTATCCGTGATGGCGCTCGCGTTACGGTAACGGCACGTTCATGAATATTTCGGAGTTTTGTGTCCGCCGCCCCGTCTTCGCGACGGTATTAAGTGCGCTGCTCGTTATTTTTGGACTTGTCGCGCTCGACCGACTGCCGCTGCGCGAGTATCCCGACATCAACCGCCCGGTCGTTTCGATAGAGACGACTTATCGCGGAGCCTCGGCCAACGTCGTCGAGAACAAGATCACGCAGGTCATCGAAGATCGTATTGCGGGTATCGAAGGCGTCCTCAAGATCGAGTCCGATAGTCGCGATGAGCGTTCGAGCATCCGCATCGAGTTCGATGTCGAACGCGATATCGATGCGGCCGCCAATGACATCCGTGATCGTATCTCGCGCGTCTTGCAGCAATTGCCGCCCGAAGCAGATCCGCCGCAGATCGCAAAATCGGATTCCACCGCCGAAGCGGTGATGTTCCTGAGCTTCAACTCGGAAAAGATGACCGAACTCGAGGTCACCGACTACGCCGAGCGATACATCGTCGATCGCTTGTCCACGGTACCGGGCGTCGCGCGTGCCTCCCTCAACGGCGCGCGCCGTGCCGCCATGCGTGTCTGGATCGACCGGCAGTCACTGGCTGCGCGGTCACTCACCGTCAACGATATCGAGTCCGCACTGCGTCGAGAGAATATTGAATTGCCGGCAGGACGCATCGAGTCGATTCAGCGCGAGTTCTCGCTACGCACGGAAGTCGGACTCGATAACGAAGAGGACTTTCGTAATCTCGTCATTGGCAAAGGCCCCGAGGGACATCTCGTTCGTCTTGGCGAAGTAGCTGAGGTTCGACTCGAAGCAGAAAACGATCGTTCGTTGTTCCGTACCAATGGCCGTGCGGGCGTTGGTATAGGTATCGAAGCCCAATCGAAAGCCAACGTTCTAGAGCTGGTTAAGGGCGTACGCGCTGAGGTCGATCGCATCCAGGCCGATTTGCCGGAAGGCGCCGCTATCGTCGTGAACGTCGATAACGGCGTTTCCATCGAAGCGGCTCTACGCGAAGTGTTAATTGCCGTGATTTTCGCGTTTGTGTCGGTGCTGCTCGTGATCTACGGCTTTCTCGGCACGCTACGCACGACCATCATTCCAGCCGTCACCATCCCCGTTTCGGTCATCGCTGGCTTCATGGCGGTCTACGCACTCGGTTACTCCATCAACGTGCTGACGCTGCTCGGCATCGTGCTCGCGATCGGCCTGGTGGTCGATGATTCGATCGTCGTTCTCGAAAACATCCATCGCCGCGCGGAACTCAACGAACCACAGATGGTGGCGGCCATCCGCGGTAGTCGTGAAATCGGCTTTGCGGTGATTGCGACCACGCTAACCCTAGTTGCTGTGTTTGTACCAATCTCGTTTTTGCCAGGTGACGTCGGTCGTTTGTTCCGCGAGTTCGGTCTCACTTTGGCCGCAGCCGTGTTGTTCTCTGCTCTGGTTGCATTGACCCTGACGCCGATGCTCGCTTCGCGTTTGCCACCGGAGCGCGATATGAAGCACGGCCGATTCGCCCAAGCGGTTGAGCGCTTCTTCAAAAGTCTCGCCGAATTGTACGAACGACGTCTGCGCCAACTGAATCGTCGTCCCTTGTTGATCGTGAGCTCCGTACTCGGCCTGAGCCTGCTCGGAGTGCTGACTTTCCGTGCGATTCCCGAAGAGTTCGCACCCAGCGCAGACGTGGGTCGTATTTTCATCACGCTGCAAGCACCCGAAGGCTCGAGTTTCGAGTACACGGCCGAATACGGTCGCAAACTCGAAGCAATCGTCAACAAGCAAATGGAGCAAGGCGATATTCAGCGCGTAACCTTACGCGTCCCCGGCGGCTGGGGCGGCGGCGGTGAAGTGACGACCGCACGCGTCATCATGACGCTCAAGCCCTGGAACGAGCGTGATCGCTCTGCGCAGGATATCGCCGGTGCGCTGCGCAAAGAACTCGGTGCGCTGCCCGGCGTGCGTGCCACAGCGATCCTCCCGGGCGCGCTGCGCGGCGGCTTTGGTTCGCCAGTGCAGGCCGTGATCGGCGGTCCGGATTACGAGAGTCTTGCCAAGTGGTCCGACCAATTAGTCGCACTCGCCGAGAAGAATCCCGGCCTCACGGGCGTCGAAAGCAATTACCGGCCTCGCAAACCGCAGATAAAAGTTGCCATTGATCGCGATCGCGCGGCGGATCTCGGTGTATCACTACAAACCGTTGGGCGCACGCTCGAAACCATGCTCGGCTCGCGCATCGTGACCACTTTCATCGATCGAGGTCGCGAGTACAACGTGGTGCTGCAGGGTCGACCGGATGAGCGAGCGACGACCACGGATCTCACGAACTTGCAGGTTCGTTCCGATCGAACCGGTGAGCTCGTACCACTCGCGAGTGTCGTTAGGTTGACCGAAACTGCGAGTGCAACCGAGCTCAGCCGATTCAACCGCCTGCGTGCGGTCGAGATCCGCGCGGATCTCGCCGAGGAATACACCATGGGCGAGGCGGTCAAGTGGTTCGAAGACACCGTGCGCAAAGAATTGCCGCCGGGCGCCACCTTGATGTGGGACGGCGAGTCGGCGGACTACGTTCGCAGCGGCGGACAGCTGTGGATCACCCTGCTGTTCGCGGTGGTGATCGTCTTTTTGGTGCTGGCCGCGCAGTTCGAGAGCTTCGTGCATCCAGCCATCATCATGGTCACCGTACCGCTGGCGATGCTCGGCGCCGTCTTCGGTCTGAAGGTTCACGGTATGAGTATCAACATCTTTAGTCAGATTGCCGTGGTCATGCTGATCGGTATCGCTGCCAAAAATGGCGTGCTGATCGTAGAATTCGCCAACCAATTACGGGATCGCGGTAAAGAATTCCACGAGGCGATCATCGAAGCGTCGGTGACGCGCTTGCGACCCGTGTTGATGACGAGCCTGTGTACGGCCTTCGGCGCCATTCCGTTCCTATTTGCAACTGGCGCGGGTGCCGAGCAGCGACTACCCATCGGTATCGTCGTGTTCTACGGCACGATCGTATCGGTATTTCTGACGCTCTTCGTCGTGCCTGCTGTTTATTCACTCGTTGCGAAGCGCACGAAACCGAGCGACTACACCACGCGTCTCGTCGATCGCTTGCTCGGCGCGACCACAGAAGAACGCTCAGCCAAACTCGAGGCGCGCTAAGCGGCGCGTCTCGAGTCATCGACTTTCAAAAGGTTGGGTTCGGCAGCGTGTGAAATGCGTGTCGCAGGCTATCGCTCCAGCCGGAGCGAATCATGCGAAAGTATTCGTCGTCAGCTGTGATGCTGCGGTGTAGCTGAACCTTCAACGCATCACGTCGTATACAGACCAAGTCGAGCGGCAAACCCACTGACAAGTTCGAGCGGATGGTCGAATCCATCGAGATCAGTGCGCATTTTGTCGCTTCGGCAATACTCGAGGACCGCGTGATGACGCGATCGAGGATCGGTTTTCCATATTTCGATTCACCGATCTGAAAATAAGGTGTGTCTTCGGTCGCTTCGATGAAATTGCCGGCCGCGTAGATGTGGAAAAGGCGTGGCGCCTCGCCGCGAATCTGGCCGCCCAAGATGAACGCCGCATTGAAATCAATGCCGTGTTCTTTCAATGAAGCAGCGTCGCGCTGATGCACGGCTCGCAGCGCGTCACCGACCAAGGCAGCCGCGTCAAAAGCGCTGTTAACGCTATACAAACTGTGAGCGTCGTGTTGCGCGATACGCTCGTGCAACTCATGAACCACCGCCTGCGACACCGCGAGATTGCCAGAGGTCATGAGCACGAGTACGCGATCACCCGATCGCTCGAACACGTGCATCTTTCGGAAAGTATTCACGTGATCGACACCCGCGTTAGTTCGCGAATCCGATAGGAACACGAGACCCGTATCGATCAGCGTAGCGACACAATAAGTCATACCTGATTCTACTGCGTTACTGCTGCGCTTGTCGTTGCTGCAGCAGACGAGGCCTCGGTGCTGCGTTGCGCCTAGGCGCTTCATCCGACGACACGGCGACTGTCGCCGCCATCGTTTCGGTGCCGCCGCCACGGCGGACACCTCTCACGGGGCAGGCATCCAGATAATCACGTCCGACGGCAAGACGGCAATGATGAGGACCACCGGGAACACCGTTCGTCACATCAACAGCGAACCATCTTTGGTTCTCTTCGAGCCACACATCGACCCAAGCATGGCTCGCGATATGATCATCGCGCTCAGTCAACAGATAGCCACTCACGTAGCGCGCCGGGATACCAAGGCTACGGCAACACGCGAGCATGATGTGGGCATGGTCCTGGCAAACGCCGCGACGCAATGCGAACACGCTCGCTGCAGGGTCCGATACATCCGTTGATCCCGGCACATATTCGATCTCGTTGCGAATCGCTGTCGCGAGTCTCAAGACGCCGTCATGTCCAAGCATGGGTGCACCGACACGCCGAGCAAATAGCCGCAGATCTTCATCAGCACGTGTGAGCGTCGTCTCCGGAAGGTAGATAAGGGGCGATAGACGTCCGCGATTAGATGGAGCGGCATCAGCGACCAACTCCGTTTCAACGGTGCCCGTCACATGGATCCGAATCTCTACGTGCGGCTCGTCGATGGTCAGCAAGTGCATCACGTTTCCGTGCGCATCGACTTGCTGTGACTTTTGACCGGGCGTTTGCAGATTCCAGTTCAAGACCCGCTGACCCACTTCCGTTCGGGGCGTCAGTCGTAGGCTCTGCACACTATGATTGACGGGTCGATCGTAGCGGTAAACGGTTTCATGCTCGATATGCAACAACATGTCAGACCGTCGCCTCCGACACGAGAAAGTCGTGCGCAATGCGCGCACCAAGATCGCTGGTGCGTGATAAGAAGCTGGCGAGATAGTCGCGCACGCCCAGTTCGAGTACCTCGTCTATGCGTCCGTACTGCAAACTCGCCTGGATTTCTCCCGAACGTCGCGTCGTCTCGCCAGATCGGACATTAGCGACACGCACGAGCGTCTGATGCACGCGATTCATACAGTGGCGTAGAGATCGCGGCATGGCCTCGTGGAATATGAGTAGCTCTGCCACGCGTCGCGGCGTGATGAGATCACGGTAGACCTTTCGATAGACCTCGAAGGCCGACACGGAGCGTAGCAGCGCACTCCATTCGTAATAATCGACAGCCGCATCAGGCGCGGCCGCGGCCGGCATCAGCAACTCAAAGCGAGCATCTAAAATGCGCGCCGTATTGTCAGCGCGCTCGAGATAAGTTCCGAGGAGAGTGAACTCGAGCGCTTCATCGTGCAACATGGTGCCTTGTATGACCCCGCGCGCGAGATGCGACCGAAACTTGACCCATTCGAAGAAATCGCCCGTATTTTGCCGCCGAGCAGCAACACGCTTGTAACGCTTCAGTTCAAGCCAGGTCGCATTGAGCGTTTCCCAAGTTTCGGAAGTCAGCGTACCGCGGACGGCATGTGCGTTCTCACGTGCACGGTCGAGGCAATGTTCGATACTGCCGGGATTCGCTGGCTCGAAAGCGATCCATTCGATAGCGGCATCCTGGCTGATCGCATCGCGCGCAGCGAGGTAAGCATCGATCTGACCCACAGTTGCCAGCGTCGATGCCCAACGCTTGCGCGTGACATCTTCCTCTTGGCGCAGCAGCGTCATGCGGCAATTCACATCGAGCATACGCGCCAGATTTTCAGCGCGCTCGGTGTATCTCGCCATCCAATAGAGATGGTCTGCGGTACGACTCAGCATGCCGCACGCTCCAACACCCATGTATCTTTGGTGCCGCCACCTTGCGACGAATTCACGACCAAGGAGCCCTCACGTAAAGCCACTCGGGTCAATCCGCCTGGCACCATCGTCACATCGCGCCCCGAAAGAACGAAGGGTCGTAAGTCCACGTGACGAGGCGCTAAACCGGCCTCGACGAAAGTTGGACATGCCGATAGCGCAAGGGTGGGCTGTGCAATGTAACGCGCGGGATCGGCCATAATCCGTAAACGAAACGCTTCGATCTCAGCTTGGCTTGCTAGCGGCCCAATCAACATGCCATAGCCGCCAGCACCATGAACTTCTTTGACGACGAGCTCCGATAGATTGGCGAGCACGTGTTGGAGATCTTCGTCACGACGCAAAATCCAAGTCGGTACATTTTGGAGGATCGGCTCTTCGCCCAAATAGAAGCGAATCATCTCCGGCACGTAGGGGTAAGTGGATTTGTCATCAGCGATCCCCGTCCCGATCGCATTCGAGATAACGACACGCCCGGCACGATAGGCTGTGAGTAGACCCGGCACGCCTAGCATCGAGTCAGGGCGAAACGCCAGCGGATCGAGAAAGTCGTCATCCACGCGTCGGTAGATGACATCGACGCGGCGCGGACCTTGAGTCGTCCGCATGTAAACGATTTCATCGTCGACGAACAAATCCTGCCCTTCGACGAGCTCTATCCCCATCTGCTGCGCCAAGAAGGCATGCTCGAAATAGGCGCTGTTGTGCGCGCCCGGCGTGAGCAACACCACCACCGGATCACGCACTCCGGCGGGCGCAACGCTACGCAAAGTTTCCAGTAGCAGATCGGGATAATGCTCAACGGGCGCGACGGGATAGCGTGCGAACAATTCCGGAAACAACCGCATCATCGCCTTGCGATCTTCGAGCATGTAGGAAACGCCCGATGGAACACGCAGGTTGTCTTCGAGGACGTAATACTCGCCCTGACCCGCTCGCACGAGATCGATACCTGCGATGTGAGCGTAGACGTCCATCGGCAGATCAATACCCTGCATCTCGGGGCGATACTGCACATTGCAAAGTACTTGTTCGGCGGGAATGCGCCCGGCGCGCAGAATTTCCTGATCGTGATAGACGTCGTGTAGAAAAGCGTTAAGCGCTGTGACTCGTTGCCGCAGCCCCTGCTGTAAATGCTCCCACTCGGGCGCCGGAATGATCCTCGGAACGATATCGAATGGAATCAATCGTTCGGTGCCGGTCTCGTCTCCATAGACTGCAAAGGTGATGCCCGCGCGACGGAATAAAGTATCGGCTTCGTTCCGCTTCTCGACGATGCTGTCAGCGGGCGTCTCGGCGAGCCATTTTGCATACGGCTGGTAGTGAGGTCGGACTGCGCCGGACTCGGCATACATCTCATCGAAGATCGATCGCGTCACCATATCTTGCCGCCGATATAGCGTCCGGCTGCCGGTAGATGGGGAAAATACTCCACCGATGCAAACGCACCGTGTCGAAAGTAGGGATCGTTCTCGATGATTTCTTTGGCGCGCTCGAGGCTGCGTGTGTGCAGGCAGTACATACTGCCGACCGGCTGATCGCGACTCTCGTCATACAAGGGCCCTGCGACATTGAGCTCGTCCATGACGGTCTCGATGTAGGCCATGTGCGCAGCGGTCTGAGCTGCGCGAACGGCAGCCCCCGAGGCGCCGTCGCGGCAGAGCACGATGTAAGCGGTTTTCTCGTATCGCGAAGACATGGCGGGCCACTCCTGATGTGGCGGGGAGGGGGATGCGTTCAGGATAGCAGCCCGCCAGTCTTCCTCAACCGTCGAAAGCCGGTACGGAAGAGTCTGGCTGCGGCACCCTCGACATACCAATCGATTGATGTGATGATTTCGATAGATGGAATAAATCGCTCTAACGGATAGCCAGGATGGCTGACATCAAACTCAAAGATCTTCGCTACCTCGTCGCTGTGGCAGACACGGGACATTTCGGCAAAGCCGCTGAGCGCTGCTTCGTCAGCCAACCAACTCTCTCGGCTCAGCTGAAGAAACTGGAGGATTATCTTGGCGTGCCCCTCATCGAGCGTCAGCCGAGAGGCGCGATCCTGACGCCAGCGGGCACCGAGATCGTCGCACGGGCAAGACGGATCATCGAAGCCAGCGACGAAGTCGTTGAAATAGCGCGAACGCACAAAGATCCGCTAGCAGGTCGTTTACGGGTGGCGTTTCTACCTACGATCGGGCCGTATCTCTTGCCCATCGTCGCGCCCAAACTTCGCAAGGCACTGCCCCGGCTCGAGTTAATGCTCTACGAATATCAAACCGCGCCCATGCTCGAGAAATTGCGTGCGGGAGAACTCGACCTTGGGATCCTCGCCTTGCCGATCGAAATCGATGGTCTTGCAACGCGCAGCCTGTACGACGAACCCTTCGTGGTAGCGGCACCTGCTCATCATCCGCTCGCCGAACGAAAGCAGATTCGGGTCGAGGATCTCTCCGGAGTCACCCTGCTCTTACTCGAGGACGGTCACTGTTTGCGTGATCAGGCACTCGATGTGTGCAATCGTATCGATGCCGAGGAAAAGCAAGACTTTCGCGCCACCAGCATCGAAACCTTACGTCAAATGGTGGCAGCCGGTGCCGGTGTGACGCTGCTACCTGAACTCGCCACGCGAGGCAGCCATGCCACGCCGCGCGGACTCGTACTGCGCCCCTTCGTAAAGCCGCAGCCCTCGCGCCGTATCGGTGCCATCTGGCGCAAAAGCAGCGCGCGTCAAGCCGCCATCCAAATGGTATCGGACGTCATCGCGGAGCAGCTCAAGTGACCGCACCCACCCTGGTTTGGTTTCGTCAGGACTTACGGCTCGCCGACCATGCGGCATTGACGGCCGCCGTCGAGCGTGGCGCGCCTGTCATTCCCGTTTTCATCTGGGCCCCCGATGAAGAAGGGGAATGGGCTCCGGGTGCCGCGAGTCGTTGGTGGCTACATCAGTCTTTGCGTGCGCTCGATCAGTCACTAGGCAAAATCGGATCGCGACTCATCATCCGGCACGCGACGGATACGGCAGCGGAACTGCATAGTCTGCTCAAAGAATCCGGGGCGAATGCGGTCTATTGGAGCCGGCGCTACGAGCCACGAGTGATCGCGCGTGATCAGAGTATCAAGCAAAGTTTGCGCGACGCGGGTATCGAAGCGCGTAGCTTCAACTCGGCTCTGCTCATCGAACCGTGGGATGTACAAAACAACTCCGGTAAACCCTTTCAAGTATTCACGCCTTACTGGCGCAAAGTGTCAGCCGCACTCGAACTGCCCAAGCCGCTACCGAGTCCGGCACGAATACCGGCACCGCAGACCTGGCCCGCGAGCACATCGCTCGAGGCCTTGGCCTTGTTACCGAAAATTCATTGGTACGGGGGCATGCAAGACGCTTGGCAGCCGGGTGAGCGCGGGGCAACGCAACATCTCGATCGCTTTCTGGATAGCAGCGTCGCCAACTACGGCGAGACGCGTAACCTACCCGCACAGGCGGGCACTTCTCGTCTATCGCCTCACTTGCACTTCGGCGAGATTTCTCCGCGGCAGATTTGGCACACGGCAGCACAGTGGCACAGCAGTCAGTTCATGGCTGAAATCGGTTGGCGAGAATTTGCGCATCACCTGCTCTACCACTTTCCGCGCACCGCCCACGAGCCTTTGCGATTGGAGTACCAAAAGTTCCCGTGGCTAGAGGATCGAGCGCATCTACAGGCCTGGCAGCGTGGTCGTACCGGTGTACCACTCGTCGATGCCGGTATGCGTGAACTTTGGCATACCGGCTGGATGCATAACCGCGTACGTATGGTCGTTGCGTCTTTTCTGGTGAAGAACCTGCGACTGCACTGGCTCGAAGGCGCGCGCTGGTTCTGGGATACGCTGGTCGATGCGGATCTCGCGAGCAATACACTGGGCTGGCAATGGGCCGCGGGCTGCGGCGCTGATGCCGCACCCTACTTCCGAGTATTCAACCCCGAAAGTCAGGCCGAGAAGTTCGATCCGAAAAGCGAGTACATCCAGCGCTGGATCGGAAGCGATAAGAAATATCCCTCGTCGCCTATCGTCGATTTGAAAGAATCACGCGCAGCGGCCATCGCCGCATGGCAAACCTTGAGGAAACCCGCCACATGATCAAGCACATCGTCGCTTGGCGACTTAGCGAAGAAAAAAGCAAAGCTGCCAGTACAGCAGAAATCAAAGAATTGCTCGAAGGACTCCGTGGCAGGATTCCGGGCCTGCTACACATCGAAGTGGGCGTTAACGTCGTGGCGGATGCGAACGCGGCGGACGTCGTGCTCTACAGCGAATTCACCGATCTCGAGGCGCTCAAAACCTACCAAGCCCACCCGCTACATCAAGCCGTCGTGCCGAAAGTGAAGGCGCTCACGACGGAGCGCCGTTCAGTCGACTACGAGATTTGATATCAAACGACGGCGGCATCGACCTCGAGTACGCTCGTGGCACCGGTCGCAACGACGCGCGACAAGGCGTGGGCTTGCGGCAGAATATGCCCGGCGTAAAAACGCGCCGAAGCTAATTTGCCACGCAAGAAGTCGATATCCGCACCCGACTCACCGAGCTTGCGAGCGGCAATCGCCGCCGATTTCGTGAGCAACCAACCGCCGATGACATAGCCCGCAAGGCGCAAGGCAGGCACGGAAATGGCGAGCGCGCGCTCCGGCCCCTGCGCATAAGCGGCAAGCACCGAC